>DAIRTB010000339.1:0-3328 GCA_036804105.1 Bacteroidota bacterium
TAATTGAAAGTACTTTGCCCAACGGAACACATTCTTTCAATTTGATTGTTAGAGATGTTGTTGGAAACACTTCCAGACTTAATCTTAAATTCGTTAAAAAATGAGCATACTAAAAGTTGGCGATAAAGCCCCAGATTTCAGCACACTAGATCAACATGCACAAAGAATAACCTTGTCTCAATTTATGGGCAAAAAGGTTGCGCTTTACTTCTATCCGAAAGATGCAACTCCCGGCTGCACAGCCGAAGCCTGTAACCTAAAAGACAATTATGAAGCGCTTCAAGCAAAAGGTTACGAGATTCTTGGCGTTTCTACCGACAGCGTAAAATCGCACGCAAAATTCGCTACGAAATACGAATTGCCGTTCTCTCTTCTTGCCGACGAAGACCAAATTATAGTAAACGCTTATGGTGTTTGGATTGAAAAAAGCATGTACGGTAGAAGTTACATGGGCACCAACCGAGTTACTTTTTTAATTGATGAACAAGGTAATATTGAGCACATTATAGACAAGGTAAAAACGAAGGAGCACGCAGAGCAGATACTTGCTTTGTAATGATGTGATGATATGCTGATTAGTTGATATGCTGATGGCTGATGGCTGTCTAGATCTTAATTTCCTTAAGAAGATCGTAATCGTACCTGTGCTCTGTCTTTCTATAAAATAGAATTCGTTTTTCAGTTTTGCCATCTTTATAAATTAGCTTGGTTGAGTAATAATCGAGTATAATATTAGTTAAGCGTCGAACTTTAATCACCTCTTTTCTTTCGATTTCGTAAAATTTATCCAGAAAAAAGTGGTAAACTATAATCTTGTCTACGTTTATAAACACCCTTTTATATTTAAGAATAATGGCAAGCGTAATTAGCCAGGGAAGTAAAAAAAACAGAAGTGAAATCAAAGCTGATACAATATCTGCACATGCAAAAGCCATAATGATAATTAAGGCCGCAAAAGGAATCAGAAAAAATGATAGGGTAATAAAGCTGTAATGGAAACTACTGGAAATTTGCTGCATTTTTGTAATTTAAATTTTTGTTTAAGTCTAATTTGTAAAACGCACTTTTAGTACTAACTCATTCTTTTGATGGTAAAAAAATAAAGTAATCTAACAACTTTTGTACATTTGTACATGGAAAACTTAAACTCCATCAGAAAAATTCTAACAGACCATAAAGAAAAATTAGCTCAAAAATATGGGTTAAGTTCACTTGCAATCTTTGGATCTTTTGCCAGAAATGAGCAAACAGCAAATAGTGATGTTGACATTTTGGTCGAGTTTAATAAACCTATTGGAATTGAGTTTATAGATCTTGCAGAAGAGTTAGAGGAGATTCTCAAAATTAAAGTTGATCTAGTTTCTAAAAATGGGGTTAAAAAAAACTATCTCGAAGTAATTACAAAAGATTTATCTTATGTCTAAAAGACTGCCAAAATTGTTACTTTCAGACATAATTGAGTCTATCGATAAAATAAAAAAATATACCTTGACAGTGTCTTATCAAGATTTTTTGAATGATGATAAAACATTAGATGCCGTTATAAGAAACTTCGAAATAATTGGAGAGGCTGCGAATAGATTGCCAGACGAAACAAAGGATAGGTTTTCAAACATTAACTGGCATCGAATTCGAGGTTTTAGAAATCGAATAGTTCACGATTATATGGGCATAGATTACGAAATTGTTTGGACACTAATCGACAATGATTTAGATAATTTAAAAAGGGATATTCTAGAAATAATTGATACTATTTAGGATTTTGAACGATCAGCTTTTGAGATATTGAATATTGAAATATAAATCAACTCACCACAAATCATCACATCAACTAATCACCACATCAACTAATTAACCGCCAATTTTTTAATATAATTTTCAGGTCTTTTATGGCTTGATATTCTTTGGCATAAAGTCGGTCGGCTCGTTTTGCAGCTGGTTCAGGTAAATTGGTGTTTACGCTTAATAGTCCTGCTTTAAGTTTAGGTAATCTATTGTCTGGAAATTGGTAGGCTACAAATGTTTTTTTATTCCAGAGCACATCCCACAATCCAGAAAAGGCAAGTATAGGTTTCTTGAAAAACCAAGCGAGTATCGGAAATGTGAGCAGTCCAAAAGCTGCAAATGTTAAATCTACAATTCGTTTGCTTCGCTTGCTGCCTTGCAAATTGATGGCGAGATTATAATCGGGTGTGTAGGTATCTCCAGGGAAATCTACAGAATTACTGCCGATGATGTAGTTGGAATTAGGCTGCACAATCTTGAAGTATGGTTTCTTGGTTTTCCAATTTGCTAAGTATTGAATTATTTCGGCATTGCTGAAATCTGTTCCGCAGAAAACCAACTCATCGGCAGCCATTCCCGAAATGATGTTTTCTAGCTCACTTGATTTTCCTAAATAGAACTCTGATTCTTGATCGTTACCATCATCCGAAACAAAACCTAAAAAAGTTGTTCTTACGCCTGCATGCTGCAATAATGTAAGCACTCTATTGGTTTCTTGTTGATTTCCAGCTACTACCAACCTTAAATTTTCAGCATTCTTGTCGCCTTGTTGTTTGCCATACCAAATATGCAAAAGATGGTTGATGCTTGTTCCAATTATCGCCCAAACCGCACCCAAAATTAACAAAGCTCTGGATGCACGGTAATCGTTATCAAGCAAAGCATAAATAACCAACAAAGCCAAAGTGCCCCAAAGTAGACCTCTTACTTGCCTGTAAAGCCGAAGTGGTTTGTCGTAACCCCCACTAAAATAGGAACTTAGCATCCAAATACCTACATAAATAGGTACAATTATTTGCATGTAGAAATCGGGATAATAAATCCCGTCCATGGCTTTTACATTCTGTTCCCAAAATTCCTTTAGTAGATAATAACCGATGTAAATAATTAGCACATCGCTCAGGGGGAGGAAGATTTTTCGAAAAAGTCTTGCAAGAATTGCAAAAATGGCACGCATCACAACAGCGAAATTAATAATCAAACTAAAAGTTCTAGCCTTACTATTTGAGAAATGCTGCTTCGCAAAAATTACCATTGCTTTGTAAAAAACAACCACGTAATTTAGAGAGCCCTTTTTAGTGCTTTCGCCTTTATAATGAATTATGGGTGTTTCAGAAAAGTAGTAATTCTTGTATCCACCTTTCTGAATTCGATAAGAAAGATCTATGTCTTCACCATACATAAAATAGGTTTCGTCTAGCAAACCCACTTTGTCTAAAGCATCTTTTCTGAGCAACATAAATGCACCAGAAAGAATATCGACTTCATGATTTTCTTGCTCACTGAGATATGTTAAATGATATTTCCCAAACTTTTTACTGTT
>DAIRTB010000340.1:0-3282 GCA_036804105.1 Bacteroidota bacterium
AAAACGCAGGGAGCTGCAGAAGGATTCTATCGCTGCTTTCTAAACCCGCCTCTACCTTGTTGTGCCATAATTTGTTGATAATTCTTAACCTGACCAACCTGCGCTAATTGAGCATTCAACATCTTAAGTTGCTCGTCTAAGATCTTGTTTTTGTCGAGTTTTTTCGCTTCAGCTAGCAATTTTTGCGCTTCTACTTTATTACCTCTTGCCATCACCGCACCTGCGATACTCATTTTTGCCATGGCTTTGTCATGATCGAAACGAAGGCCTATTGCTAAGGATTTTCTGAAATTTTTCTCGGCACCATTTACATTGGTCTGGATTTCGCAAAGACCTTGAAGGAAATAATAGTAAGCACTTTGTTTCTTAACCAAAACAGCTTCAGGATTTTTAATCTTATCAATCCACTTTTTAGCATTCGGCATATCTCCTTTTCTAAGGAAGAAAAATGCAATGAGCATGTATTCGTGGCGGAAATACAACAATACAAAGACTCCGGAAAGCAGAATCATCATAATGCCATTGCCAATTGAACCTTGAGTGAATAAGTAAATGGCGTATGCAAAAGCAAGGGTAGCAAGACCCAAGCGGATTATTTTTGAAATCATAACTGGTAAATATGCCGCAAAAATAGCGGGTTGAAAACGATTAACTTGGTTTTTATTCTATGGTGAAATCAGCAAGAAGGTTCAAAAATGCTAGAAAAATTAAACCTCTTCTCTTATGCTGGCATCTTCGTCGGTTTCCTCATCGTAATCGAAAGGAACATTATCGGCGTTAGGAGTGCTAGCTGGCATTCTTTGTAGAACCTCTTCTAGAGATTTTGGTTGTTCATCGGCTATGTATGGAAAAACATCTAAAATCTGAGTAAGGGTAATTTCAGGTATTTCGTAATCGATCATCATATCCGACAATTTCTCTTCTATGCGCTCGTATGCTTGTTTTGCATTTAGGGCAAGCACCAGCATTAAGTTGTTAATCAGTTTTTCTTTTCCGCTCTCTTCATCCACAGAGTTGTAGCGAACCTTGCATCTGAACCACTTTTCTGCATCTTTATAGAAAAACACGTCGGTAATCTTGGTTCTTGCTACGTTTGCAATAAAAAAAGTGTTGTGAAACTGCTTCATCATCTCAGAAATACGAATTTCTGCATCTGTAAACGAAACGGCATCTATTAAATATTGTTCTGCCACACGTTTAGCCATTCCTTTATCGTCTACCTGCTCTGAGGTTACTTTGCACAAAAACCAACAATTTATCATAATGCCAAAGGTACTTAGGCCAAAGTGAATTCTTAAATTACCTTGCGAAAATATTTCTCAGCCTGCTTAACTTCACCCCCATGAAAAAACATTTACCGTTGGTTTTATGCCTTTTTACTTGCTTCCATTATGCATTTGCGCAAAATCAAGACAGCATTTTTATTCGGAAAATTTTTGATGAAGCCTTGGTAAATGGCCGTTCTTACGAAGACCTCAGAGTTTTGTGCAAACAAATTGGCCCACGATTATCTGGATCTGCAAATGCAGAAAAAGCAGTTGTTTGGGGCAAAAAGCTGATGGAAAGCTATAATTTCGATACCGTTTATCTTCAGCCCACTTTAGTTCCGCATTGGGAAAGAGGATCAGCAGAGGTAGCATCATTCACCACAAAAGGGAAAAATGCCCATGTAAGAGTTTGTGCCTTAGGCGGTTCTGTGGCTACCGAGGCCAAAGGCTTGTCTGCAAAAGTTATAGAGGTTAATGGCATTGAGGCTTTGGCAGCTTTGGGAGAAGCTAAACTAAAAGGCAAAATCGTATTTTTTAATAGGCCGATGGAACCTCGCTTAATCAACACCTTCCAATCTTATGGTGGATGCGTAGATCAGCGTTATGCAGGCGCAAAAGAAGCTGCGAAATTTGGAGCAGTTGGCGTTGTAGTTCGTTCCATGTCCCACAAAATCGATACTTTTCCGCATACAGGTGTAATGGCCTATGATGAAAATGGGGTTAAAATTCCTGCAGTGGCCATATCCACTCAACATGCAGAACAATTAAGTAAAGCCCTAAAAGCGGATGTTAATCTACTTTTTTTCCTCAAGCTCAATTGCAAAGCATTTGAAGACAAACCTTCTTTTAACGTTATTGGTGAAATTAGAGGATCAGAATTTCCAAATGAAATCGTTTTAGTGGGCGGCCATTTAGATAGTTGGGATAATGGAGAAGGTGCGCACGACGATGGTGCAGGAGTAGTTCAATCGATCGAGTCGCTCAGACTTTTGAAAGCTTTAAGTCATCGCCCAAAAAGAACCATTCGAGTAGTTTTATTTATGAACGAAGAAAATGGTTTGCGAGGGGCAAAATCTTATGCAGATTTGGCAAAAGCAAGTGGTGAAAAGCATTTGGCGGCAATAGAATCAGATCGTGGGGGTTTTTCGCCCAGAGGTTTTTCTTTAGATATGGGTGATGATGTTGCGGCTAAAATATTGAAGTGGCGTGCTTTATTCGAACCTTATGGAGTTTACGAATGGCCAACTGGAGGATCAGGATCAGACATCGCCCCATTAAAACCATTTGGTACGGCATTGATCGGTTTTGTGCCTGATTCTCAGCGCTATTTCGATCATCACCACGCAGAAACCGATAATTTTGAGGCAATCAACAAAAGAGAATTAGAGCTTGGTGGGGCAACCATGAGTGCGCTTTTATATTTATTGAGCGAGTATGGGTTGTAAGGAAAGGAATATCAATTTCTGAATCATTTGTAAAACTTAGGGTAACTATTTCCTGCTTTTCTGTGTTGTTAAAGGGATGAAATCAAAACCACAAATAATCATGGGAAAAGAAATATTGCCTGGTTTAAACCATAATAAATCTGAAGTTGTAGCTACTGGATTGAATAAGTTTTTAGCTACTTTACAAGTGTTCTCCATGAATGTACATTCTTACCATTGGTACATAAAAGGAACAAAATTTTTCGAGTTGCATCAGAAATTCGATGTGCTTTATACTGGCTTACAACCACACATCGATACTGTAGCAGAAAGAGTTTTAACCATTGGTTTCGAACCGCTAGACACTTTCAGTGCTTACGTTAAAACATCTGCCATTGCAGAAGACCCAAAAGTTGAAGACGCTAAGAAATCGGTTAAATCTATCATGGATGGGTTTGAAACATTAATTCAGCTTGCAAGAGAAGTGCTTAAAAGTGCAGACGAGGTAGAAGATTATGGCACCAACGATTTAATGACGCAGCTAATCCCAGTTTTCGAAATGGAGATTTGGATGTAGCGCACGTATTTGG
>DAIRTB010000341.1:0-3281 GCA_036804105.1 Bacteroidota bacterium
GTTTTTTTCGAAGATTACATGGTCTTTTGCACCTTTAAACTCAATATCCTGATTTTGAAAAAACTCGAATAGCAACTTATCTCTTTCTAAAGCATAGGGTTCATAATCTCTATTGGTAAAGACCTTCTTTACGGGATATTTAGAAAAGATTTCTTTCCAAACTTCCATCGGTTTACCGTGATGAACTAGAATATCCGAGCCAAGCGAATTAAGCTCCTTTTTAATTTTAGTTAACTCTTGGTGAATGAATACAACTCGAGCATCAGCTTTATCTTCTAGTTTGTCTAAAATTTCAGTATCAAAAATAAAAAGCGACAATACAGGCAAACCAGCGTTCAAAGCGAGAAAAACACCTGAGTTATCTTCTAAACGGAGGTCTCTTCTATGCCAGAATATGTTTATTCCGCTTTCCATCATCACCCAAAAAAATTATTTAAGGGATGATAAACCGCCATCTACTCCAATAACCTGCCCAGTTATCCAAGAAGCTTCGTCTTGCAATAAGAATACTGCTGCCGAGGCCAGATCTTCAGGCGTTCCTACCCTACCCAAAGGGTGTCTTTTACCAGCTGCTTCCTTTTTTTCGGGTGAAGAAAGTAAGTTATTGGCCAAGGGTGTTTCTGTTAAAGACGGGGCAATTACATTAACTCGGACGTTGTTGGGTGCTAATTCTGCTGCTAAGGATTTACCCAAACCTTCAACGGCACCTTTTGCCATTCCGATGCTTGAATGAAAACCCATGCCTACTTTTACTGCAACAGTGCTAAATAATACAACAGAAGCATTTCCAGATTTTTTTAAATTTTTGAATGCTGACTGAATGGTAATTGCTGCACCTAAAGCATTGATTTTGAAATCGTTCATAAAATCGTCGGCTGAGAAACGATTAAAGGGTTTAAGTGAGATGGTGCCCGGGCAGTAAACAAATCCATGCAATTCTTCCGGCCAAAAATCTGCTAAATTTTCAGCTCCTTCATTCACTTCAAAAACACGAACATTTTCTGAGAGTTGATTAACTTCTGGATGTTCGGATCTGGTAGTTAGGTATAAATTTGCGCCTTGAGCTTTTAGTTTTTTTGCAATCTCTAAACCTATTCCACTACCTGCCCCAATTATTGCAATATTTTTTACCGACATATTAGGCTGGCTAATTCAATAAGCGTAAGAATTCGCTTCTGGTAGATTCTTCCAAAAATTTTCCGCCATAATCTGCTGTAATGGTGCTGCTGCTCGTATCTTGAATACCTCTAGAAGAAACACACATGTGATGGGCATTTATTAAAACTGCAACATCTTCCGTTTTCAATATCTTCTTTAACTCGTCTGCAATTTGTCTGGTTAAACGCTCTTGTACTTGTGGTCTGCGAGCAAAAAAGTTTACTATTCGGTTAATTTTTGATAGACCAATTACATACCCGTTAGAAATATAAGCAACATGTGCTTTACCCACTATGGGTACAAAATGATGCTCGCAATTAGAAAAAAGCGTAATATCTTTCTCGATAAGCATTTGTTGGTATTGATATTTATTTTCAAACAGTTTTACATCCGGCTTATTTGCAGGATTTAATCCGCTAAAAATTTCTTCAATATACATTTTGGCTACTCTAGCTGGCGTTCCTTTAAGAGAATCGTCGGTTAGATCTAAGCCCATAATTTCCATGATTTCTCTAAAGTTCTTCTCAATTAGTCTGATTTTTAGCTCATCAGGCATATCGAAAGCATCGTCTCTAAGAGGTGTTTCAAGGGAGGTGCCAATGTGTTGGTCGCCTAAGATGTCGAAGTCCATGTTAAGATCCTGGGTATTCAACGAAATTCCGTTCTGTTTCATAAAGTCTGATGGCAATATCAAGATTGTTGTTTAAATGTGGCCTCAAGAGGTTAAAAATAACCACAGCAATATACTCAGCAGAGGGATTGATGTTTTCAAATTCTTCGACTTCTATATTGAGGTTTTTGTGATCGAACTTGGAAGTAACATATTTTTCGATTAGGTCGTTCAACACCTTCATATCAATTACATACCCTGTTTCTGGATCAATTTCACCAGTAATTTTTACAATTAGGTCATAATTATGACCGTGGAAATATTGATTATTACATTTTCCAAAAACCTCAGCGTTCTTGGTGTCTGTCCAACTCGGATTGTGTAAACGATGTGCTGCGTTAAAATGCGCTTTGCGAAAAACAGATACTCTCATAAATTCAAATGGAGCAACATGAATATTTGGATTTTTGTTTAACTTTTGCCCAAAATAGTTAAAAAAGTTTCAATTATTTTTGAAAATAAAAAGAATATCTATATAAAATCAATTGACAATCATTCAATTGGATTGATAAATCTACTGTTTGTATCTTCAATCAAGGCCAATATTTCTTGGCGACCAACCTTCTTTTCTGCTGATGACATAATCATTGGCGGTAATTCTTCCCATTGTTTAAGAAGTTCCATACCAAAATTCTCAGCGCTTTTCTTGTTGGCGATGGCATTCTGCTTATCACCTTTTGTGTAAACCACCACGTAAGGCAACCCCTTGGTTCCCAGCCAAAAGATAAAATCTAGGTCCAGCTTTTGAGGTTTAACACGTATATCAACCAGAACAAAAACACATTGTAAATTCTCTCTCCCTTCGAGAAAACTGTAGATCATTTTCTTCCAGTTTGCACGATCAGTTTTTGAAACCTTTGCATAACCATAACCTGGTAAATCTACTAAATACCAAGATTTATTTATAATGAAGTGATTGATTAACTGGGTTTTACCTGGCAACTGCGAAGTTTTTGCCAAGTCCTTTTTGGCACAGATCATGTTAATGAGCGAGGATTTCCCCACGTTAGACCTGCCAATAAATGCATACTCTGGCAAAGTAGGTGCAGGGCATTTGGCGGGGTCTGTATTACTCATTACAAATTCTGCTGATGTAATTTCCATGCTGCAAATTTACCTTATTTCTAGCGGATTAGCATTTCCCCAAACATTTGCCTAGCTCATTTGTGTATCTTTGCACACTATATTTATATGAGCGAGCAGGTAAAACCCTACAAATCTTTAGAGAAAAGTAAAAAAGAACAGGTAGAATTAATGTTCGACAATATCTCGGGAAACTACGATTTATTAAACAGAGTGCTATCTTTTGGAATTGATACCATTTGGCGAAAAAAAGCAATTGCTTATCTTAAACCCTTGCAGCCCAAGCAATTAGTAGACATTGCTACCGGCACTGGAGATTTCGCTTTCGAGGCATTCAAGCAATTAAAGCCTGAGAAAATCATCGGTGTAG
>DAIRTB010000342.1:0-3277 GCA_036804105.1 Bacteroidota bacterium
GAAAAGTATTCGAGCTTGTCTTCCCAACCTCTTTTCCCTGCCGAAAGATTGGAAACCATACTGCTCAAAGATGCACCCAATGCACCTACATAAGCGGCAATAGATCCGCCGCCTGGTGCTGGAGATTCTGATGCTGTTTCATCGGCAAAAGCAACCAAATTCATGTTGATCAATCGGTGGTCGCTTTCGTTTTCAAGCAGATATTCAATAACTTTCTTTTTGGCATCAAAAGGTGTTAGCTCTGCTAATCCTAAAGATTTTACTGCAATGTCTATCAATTCTGCCTCAGAAACACCAGCAGATCTGCCTTGTTTTTCTAGGTAATAAATGCCAGCATCGGTAAGGGTTTTCTTAGGTACCAATCCCACTAATTCCGATCCGGTAACTCGCACGCCTCTTTCGTTGGCAGCACGACAAACCTCGTCGAAAGCTCTGTGAACGCTGCATTCATTTAAGTCGGTAAGGTTCATGGAAATCTGAGCGATGCCATATTCTTTAATGTACCAACCAACTGCTTTTACCGATTTCAAAGTGCCTGGAATGCGTACTGGTTCGCCATCACGATCGGTTACAACTTTTCCCAAAACTGGGTGACCTTCTCGCTTAATTCTTCCAGCTTCCCGCACATCGAAAGCGATGGCATTGGCAATTCGGGTTGATTTGGTATTTAAGTTGATGTTATAAGCTACCAAGAAATCTCTGGCGCCAATTACGCTTGCACCCGCTTTCAAGTTTAAATTATCTGGTCCGAAATCTGGTTTCCAATTCGATTGTCTCAATTTTTCTGCCATTCCTTCGTATTCGCCAGCTCTAATGGTGGCCAGATTTTTACGATCGGGTTTTGTGGCAGCGGCTTCATATAAAAAGATAGGAATCTTCAATTCTTCGCCAACTCTTTGCGCTAATTGCTTGGCATATTCTACCGTTTCCTCCATCGAAATTCCAGAGATTGGAATTAGCGGACAAACATCGGTTGCACCCATGCGAGCATGCTCTCCCGTGTGTTGTCGCATGTCTATTAACTCTGCTGCTTTTTTAAATCCTTGAAAAGCACCTTCTATAACAGCTTCGGGTTCGCCCACAAAAGTTACCACAGTACGGTTGGTAGCAGCGCCTGGATCTACATCGAGTAAGGTAACGCCTTCAACGGCTGAAATTGCATCGGTAATGGCTTTTATGGTTTGTTTGTTTCTACCTTCAGAGAAATTGGGTACGCATTCAATAATTTTCTTCATAATTGTATTAGATAATCGTTTTCGCAGCTCAAAGATATTTGCTTAAAATGTTAACTGAACCTATTAAATGAAAATAAGTAGCAACAGAGGTAAGTTTTTCATCAATTTATACCCACCGTTTTTGTTTAATGGAATCAGAGTGCTGAGTGTGAGCAAAGACTATTTGAATCTCAGAGTAAGGGTTCGGCGCTTTCTCTTGAATAGAAACTTACAGGGAAGTATTTTCGGTGGAACCATCTTTTCTTCGGTTGATCCTTTTTACGCTTTAATGTACTGGCAGGCGCTTAATCATAGAGGCATCAAGACCGAAGCATGGCTAAAAAGTGCGGAAATCAGGTACCGAAAACCAGCCAAAGAGCGCATCTACTTGAACTTTTCGTTAACGGAAGAAGACATTAGCCGTGCTGAAATCGCCCTTAAAGAAAATGGGAAATTCGAGGCCAATCACACCATATACATTATCAATAAAGCTGGCGAGGTGATTGCAGAAGCTCAAACCCTCGTGCATTTAAAACTGCGTGAAAAACCAGCAGGAGCCAACTTTTGATGCAGGATCTGTGTTAGATTGCTAACTTTACATCCCCAATAAAAATAAAATTGTTTTGTTGGGATAATTAGCATTTCACAGTTTTATTTTTAAGTTATGATTAAGGTTTTTGTTGGCGATAGAGTACGGCTTTTACACAGTTCTGAAGAGGGAATCATCACCAAATTTTTGAACGATAAGGTGGCGCTCGTGGCCATAGACAATGATTTTGAAATCGAAGTGCTGATTAAAGAGTTGGCACCCATAGCTCGTGAAGAACGGAAATTGAGTAACAATCCAAGCAAAACTGAGATCAGCAAAAGCAGTTCTACAGTAGTTGGAGCGACTCAAACCCAGGCATTGTCGTTAAACCAAGCACAAGGTATTTTTCTGGTGATTTCGCCCGTGGGAAGCGGACTGGATTTCTTTCTATTCAACAATTCGTCGGTAGAAGTGCTGTTTGGTTTATATGCTAAAAACAACAATTGTAAGCAAAAAGATGAGCTGAAAGGATTGGAATCGGGCATTCTGAAAAAAGGTGGTTCCGTTAAGGTTTACAGAAGCACTTTCGAGCTGATAGATCAATGGCCAGAATTCTTCTATGAGTTAATTTTTTACTCGGGCGATTATCACATCCACAGAAAAATATTTTCTGGAAATGTGAAGCTCAAAAGCAAGCAGTTTACTAAACCGCAAATGCAAATTCGAGGTTTCAACACCCCTGGTTGGATGTATCGTTTAGATGAAAACGTGGTTGAAAAAGTGGAAGCTGTGGTGATTTCAGGGAAAGATCAGCCCTTGCCTCCGCCAGAAAAACCAAAGATTACTGTGGCTAGACCAGATGATGTAATTGACCTGCACATAGAAAAACTAGCAGAAAATTATACCCGATTAAATGCCGCAGAAATGTTGGCGCTGCAGTTAAAAACCATCACCAAAGCATTAGATGCGGGTGTTGTTTACAAAATGCGGAAAATAACTTTCATTCATGGAGTTGGCAATGGAATTTTGAAAAACGAAATTTTGAATTTAGCCCGAGCGCATTCTGGCGTAAAGGAAACCACAGAAGCCAGTCTGCTGAAGTATGGCAAGGGCGCAACGGATGTGGTTTTCCATTAAATTATATTGTAACGCATTTAGCTTAAATCAAAAAAAAATTTATAAATTTGAGATGTGGTTAAAGAAGAGATAGACTTGCTTAAACAAATTAAGGATACTGTTTTACAACAGGATTCAAGTGCTAAGATTTATCTTTATGGCTCAAGAGCAAGAGGCACCGCAAGCGATAATTCTGACTGGGATCTATTGATTTTGGTTGATAAAGATGAAATTTCTCTTGAGGAGCAGCAGAATATTACCTTTCCGCTTTATGACATTGAGTTTGAAACCGGAGAAATAATTAGTCCTATGGTTTATACCGAGCAAGAATGGCATTCAAAGTATAAAGTTACACCCTTTTTTAAAAATGTAATGGGTGAGGGAAAACAACTATGACTGATTTTCAATCGGAAGACTA
>DAIRTB010000343.1:0-3269 GCA_036804105.1 Bacteroidota bacterium
CATTGAGCCTGGTTATCCAGAAACCGGTTATGGTTACATTGAGGCAAAAGGAAACGATGTAAAATCGTTTAGAGAAAAACCAGATTTAGAAACTGCCACGGATTATTTAGCTTCTGGAAATTACTTCTGGAACTCTGGCATGTTCTGTTTCAAAGCAGGAGTTTTTTTAGCTGAATTGGAGAAATATTCTCCGAATGTACTATCTGCATCTAAAATTGCTCTTCAAGAAACACCAAAAGAAGAAGCTCTTGCAATTCCAATGGAAGCAATGATAGATATTCCAGACATTAGCATAGATTATGGCGTAATGGAACACAGCACTTTGGTTAAAGTTGTGCCTGTAAATATGGGCTGGTCTGATTTAGGCTCCTTCGATGCACTTGGGAAACACCTGCCAGCAGATGAATTTAGCAATACCAAAGTTGAGAATCTTGTAACTGTAAATTCCCAAAACAATATACTCATATCCTCAAATAGAACAATCGCTTTAATAGATATAGAAGATTTAATTGTGGTTGATACGGCAGATGCCTTACTTATTTGCAAGCAAGGATCTTCTCAAAAAGTTAAGCAGGTGGTAGATCAGCTCAAAATTTCAGATGAAGAAATTACACTTAAGCCAAGAGAATTAGCCACAGATTTCGGATCTAGAGAGCTTGTTTTTGAAGGTAAAGATGCTAGCATTTATGTGTTAAAAGTGAATCCGGGCAAAAAAATAATTCCAAATCCTAAAGCTCAATTGTTATTATTGTATGGTGAGGCAACTCAAAAAGGCAATTTAATTGGAACTGGCACGCTTATTACTTCTCCAGAACCAGTGGTCAATCACAATAATTTCGATATTCATTTTAACCTCATCATAGAAAATTGAAAAGACTAAGTCTTCCACTTTTTATAAATGTGCTCCTACTATTAGTGAGCACATTTTCTGCTTATAGCCAAAGCAGATCAGTCGCTAATTTATTTATTAGCAGAGATTTAAGTACTCAAATTGATGCGGGATTACATAGATTAGATGCAAATTTTCATACCTCAGTAAAACCTTATCGGTTAGACGAAATTCCAAATGAACTAAAAATTTCCCTTTTCGATTCTACCAATCAACTCAACAGACAAAAAGGATTTATTAAACGAAAGCTGTTATACGAACATTTAGTTACTTTAAAGGGTGATGATTACCGAATAATGATCAATCCACTTTTCGATTTTCAGCTAGGAACAGCAACAGATGGGGGCAATAATCCTTGGCAAAATACCAGAGGCGCAATGGTTCAAGGCGATTTAGGAAATAAATTCAGCTTTGTTTCTGTATTTCTAGAGAATCAAGGTGTTTTTGTAAGTCATGTAGATTCTTTTATCACTCAATATCGAGTTGCTCCCGGGCAAGGTGCCGTTAAGAATTTCAAAACCAATGGTTTCGACTACGGCTTTGCATTTGGTTACCTAAGCTTCTCTCCTGCCAGGCACATTAACTTACAACTAGGTCAAGATAAACTTTTTATTGGCGATGGCTACCGCAGTCTAATCCTTTCAGACAATGCTTCGCCAGCGCCCTATTTCAGGTTTACGATGGATTTGAAGCCTGTAAAATATCTCTTTCAAGTTAATCAGTACATCGACAGAAGGCCACTTCGCAATCCATCAATTTACGGTTACCCAAGAAAATGGTCTTTTTCTCATTATGCTGATGTAAATATTGGTAGAAGAGTAAGCCTAGGTATTTTCGAAAGTGTGATTTATGCAGCAGAAGATTCTGGTGTTTACCGAGGATTTGATGCGCAATACCTAAATCCGTTTATTTTCTTCAGGCCTGTGGAGTTTGCAATCGGCTCTCCAGATAATGTGATTATTGGCACGAACATAAAGGTAAAATTGAGCAATACGGTTTCACTTTACAATCAAATGGTGTTAGACGAATTTAAATTGAGTGAAATTCGTGCCCAAAATGGCTGGTGGGCAAACAAGTATGGATTCCAAACGGGCATAAAAGCATATAATATTGCCAAAGTACAAAACTTGAATGCCCAAGCAGAATATAATTTTGTAAGACCTTTTACATACACACACTTTAAAGTTGATCAGGCTTGGGCAAACAATAACCAACCGTTAGCACATCCATTAGGTGCAAATTTTAAGGAATTTATGGGCATTATAAACTACCGCTACAAAAGATATTTCACAGAATTGAGAATCCAATCTGCTCGTTTTGGTACAGATTCTTTAGACACCAATTTCGGACAAGATATCTTCCTAGACTATCGCAGCAGAAGCTTAGATTATGGCAATGAAATTGGTCAGGGGAAAGATAATCAGCTTACCAGCCTAGATTTTAGAGTGGCTTATTTGCTTAATCCAAACACCAATATGCGAGTAGAATTGAGTGTTAATCACCGAAAACTCAATATAGATGGCGCAGAAAGCAGCAACAATACTTGGATTATGTTCTCCTTCAAAACTGCATTGTTTAATACGTACACAGATTTTTAGGAGAGGTTGATAGAACCATTTCACTCTCAAAAGTTCTCTACATCCTTATTGTAGTTAGTGTTCTTGAGTATTAAATTTGAAATTAATTGACTCAATTTTACCGAAATGCGTCACCAAGTTGACGGAATTAGTAAATTCAGTCTGATAAGTTTATTTCGTTAAAATTTTGACAATTAATAAAAGTATAAATTGCAATTCAATTTAGGCCACGCTCGGCTCTACCGACTGAGGTTTATGAAATTGGCGTCCCGCCAATGTGACCATATTACTTCTCTTAGCCTTTTTAACGATTGCGAGGGCAAAACAATCATCATATCAGCACATCATCTAATCAGCACATCAACTCATCATCCAATAACTATTTTCCCCTACTTTTGCAAAATGTTTCAGGGCAAAAAAGTGGTAGTTGTGCTTCCTGCATACAATGCAGCGCTTACACTAGAAAAAACGTACAAGGAAATTCCTTTCGATATTGTTGATGAAGTGGTTTTGGTTGATGATCATAGCAGAGACGATACACAAGTAGTGGGACAGGCTTTGGGCATTCGGCACATCATCCGCCATGAAAAAAACAAAGGGTATGGTGGTAATCAAAAAACCTGCTATGCCAAAGCAATTGAATTGAATGCTGATGTGGTGGTTATGCTACACCCCGATTACCAATACACCCCATTGTTAATCCACGCAATGGTTTCCATTATTGCAAACAATCTTTATCCTGTAGTTTTCGGTTCAAGAATCTTGGGTAAGGGCGCTTTAAAAGGCGGAATGCCGATGTACAA
>DAIRTB010000344.1:0-3262 GCA_036804105.1 Bacteroidota bacterium
TATTATAATATTTATAAATATTTGTCCAAGGAGAAAGCTTAGGAATATATAAAATATTTATATGTAGTTTTTTAAAATTGTTATTCCAGGTTTTTAAAAACATAAACCATTTATTAGAGGATAAACAAAAGCACTTAAGACCTATTTTTGTAAAATTCTAAAGTCACCTTAATTAATAGATTAAAATAGTCGTTTTAAACGAAGCGTGAGATTTCCCAATAAAATCTACAGGATGTACTTCTATTTAAGATCAAAAATTAGAAAGGTTTTGATAGTTATAAAAGAGATTTCGAGTTATTCAGAAGACTTGCAATGTGTCAAACAGCTAGTAATTTCAAAATTAAAAAATGAAAGTTATTTTTTTTCAAAATCTTATTGCCCCTTACCGTGTGGCCTTGTTTAATGAGCTGCAAAAAGAGCTTCGAGATGGCGATTTCGCTAACGAATTTGAATTCGAAGTGTACTTTATGCGCAGTTCTGA
Organism: Bacteroidota bacterium; assembly: GCA_036804105.1. Classification (GTDB taxonomy): domain Bacteria; phylum Bacteroidota; class Bacteroidia; order UBA7662; family DAIRTB01; genus DAIRTB01. The sequence goes on from DAIRTB010000344.1 coordinate 482, forward strand.
AACAGGCAGAAAGTGGGACATAGAAATGGATAAGCTTAACTTCCCATATATTTTAGGCAGAAGCTTGTATAAAAAGATTAAAAGCTATCATTTTCACTTTAACCCATCCTTACTGGCAAAAGCAGTAAAATCAAAAAACGATTTAATTCTTGGAGCGAGTTGGAATAATTTTAATGTGGTTTTATTAGTTGCCTTAAAGAAATTAGGGTTAATAAAAAATACATTGCATATTTGGACAGAGGCAAATTATCAAACCTTTGGTGCCAAAACTGAGAATTCACTAAGAGATAAGCTCAGATCTTTTGTTTATGGGGGAATTGATGGAACTTTTATTATACCTGGCCAAATGGCACTAATAACCTTACAAAAATGGGGTTTTGGGGAGCAACATTTTATTTACTTTCCTAATCTAATTAACACAAACCTTTTTAATATAAATCTTATTGAGAGCGAAGCGCAACCAATTAAAAATGTTAAACCAATTTTCTTTATTGCGGCAAGGTTTGAAGAAAGAAGAAAAGGAATTTTAAATTTTCTGTCTATCCTTGGCACTGAAGGACTTGATAAAATTAGTTTAAAAATTGCCGGCGATGGTGATGATAAACAACTTTATTTTGACTACGTTAAAGAAAATAATTTAAATCATTGTGTAGAGTTTTTGGGTAATCTAACAAGCGAAGAAGTAAGGAAGCATCTTACTTCTGCAGATGTTTTTGTTCTCCCCTCGTTTTCTGATGCAAGTCCATTAGCAGCTGTAGAAGCAATTTACATGAAAAAACCATTATTAATCTCAGACAAGTGTGGCAATCATTTTGAGGTACTAAGAGATAACGAAAATGGCAAACTATTCAACCCTTTTAATCCACAATCACTTTTGGAATCTTTTGATTTTATGTTAGAAAATAAAGATAGATATCAGGAGATGGGTAATTTGAGTCTCGAAATCGGAACTGAAAACTTTAACCATAAAAAAGTACTAAATAATTTTATTAAGGAGTTGCTCTGGTTTAGGATCAATGGTAATGGTAAAAGTTTTAGATACATTAGTTAGCTTAGTCTATTAGATTTACTAGATTGGTTTTGTTTATTTGTCCCCAGTCTTAAAATAATTTGAACCATAGGTTCTTTGTACCAGAAGTAATGAAAAATTCTAAAATAAATTTAGGGGAAAAGGTAAACTTATGATTTTGTTAGATGCGATTTTCATAAACAATAGCGGAGGAAAAATCCTTTTAGATCAGCTTGTTGAAAATATTTCCCAAACAAGCAATGATGTGTACTATCTTCTAGATGATAGAATTCGAGGCAGTTATCCAAATCTACCTGCTAATAATGTTCAATATCTCAAAGCTTCATTAATTGAACGACATAAATTCTACAAAAAAAACAAGACTAAATTTAAGGTTATTTTTTGTTTTGGAAATTTGCCCCCTCAAGTTCGAACAAATTCGGTTGTTTATACATACTTTCATAATGTACTTTATGGAATAAATAATAACCAATCTTCATTATTAATGCGTTTAACCTGGTTAGTAAAGCGACTCATTTTTAAATCATTAAGTTCAAACTCAAATTATTGGTTGGTGCAGTCTGAGCAGGTAAGAATTCTGTTGATAAAGACCTGGAAAATTGATAGATCAAAAATTTTGGTAATGCCTTTCTATCCAAAACTAGAAACGCCTAAAATTGAGATTCCATTTCAAAATGAATCTTTTTTATTTATTAGCGATGGAAATAGCCATAAAAACCATAGAAATTTGCTTTTAGCATTTGAAATGCTTCAAGCAGATTTTTCAAATGCGAAATTAAATCTTACCATAAGCAATAATTACCCAGATTTAATTAATGAAATGGATAAGTTGAAACGGAAAGGAATAAATGTGCATAACTACGGTCTTGTTCCTAGAAGTGAATTGCTTGCTTATTACAAGGCTAATTCTTGTTTGATTTACCCATCGTTAAAAGAAAGTTATGGTTTGGCATTAATTGAAGCCTCACTTGCGAAGATTCCAATTTTAGCGTCTAATTTACCATATGTATTTGAGGTTGCAAATCCAGTTGATACTTTTGACCCTAACAATATCGAAAGTATCTACCATTGTATGAAAAGATTTTTACTAAATCAGCAGAAATCAAATAATTTTATTCCGAAAAATAGACTATCTGAGATTATAAAAGTTTTAGTAGATGCAAATGATCAAGAAGTTGAAGTAGCCTTTTGAAAATTATATTATATATAATTAAATAGTACAAAATCGACAACTAATGTTTAAAAAAGGAATACAATTCAATCAATTCTTATGTGTGGAATATTAGGCAGCATTGGATATACTGTTCGGGCTAGTGAAGATTTATTAAAAACTATAAGCCACAGAGGCCCAGATGATTCCGGATTTTTTTGTGAAGATAATATTTGGCTTGGACATACTCGCTTGTCTATTTTGGATGTGTCTAGAAACGGCGCTCAACCTATGTTTTCTCATGACGAAAGATATGTTATTATTTTTAATGGAGAAATATACAACCATTTGGAAATTAGAAAGCAAATTCCAAGTACAGTTGTTTTCAATTCAACATCAGATACAGAAACTGTCTTATATGCGCTTATTTATTTAGGTGATGCTGCATTCCTAAAATTTAATGGAATATTTTCACTTGCTTTTTATGATAGACAAACCAAGCAGCTTCTATTAGCAAGAGATCATTTTGGAGTTAAGCCATTTTACTATTACAAAGACAGTAATAGAATTCTATTTGGATCAGAATTAAAATCATTTTCAA
>DAIRTB010000345.1:0-3258 GCA_036804105.1 Bacteroidota bacterium
TGCTAATGGCTTTCAAAATTCTGAACATCCAAATGTCTCGATATTCTCCAAGTGGAGCAAGTGCGCCACCGTTAATGCTTTTGGTTTCGTCTGGAATAATGGTTTGAATATCTACTTCAGCAACAGTTCCTATCCCCTCACAGGTTTCGCAAGCGCCATACGGAGAATTGAACGAAAATGAATTCGGCTGAGGCTCATCATAAGCGATACCGGTATCGGCACACATGAGGAATCGAGAATAGAAATTTAGCGATTGGTCTTGTAAATCTAAAACCTGAATAATTCCTTTCCCTTGTCTTAATCCTTCCCTTATAGTTTCTAAAACCCGCTTTTCTGAATTTCCATTTACTTCCAATCGATCAACAACCAATTCAATATCATGCGTTTTGTATCGATCTAGTTGCATTTTAGGAACTATGTCTTCAATGTTTCCATCAATACGAACTCTTAAGAATCCTTGTTTACGCAGTTGTTCAAACAATTCTCGGTAATGTCCTTTTCTAGCTCTTACCAAGGGAGATAAAACCGCAATTTTCTTGTTCGAAAACTTTTCGAAAATTTGTTGCTGAATTTCCATTTCCGTCATCTGAATCATCTTCTTACCCGTGTTGTAAGAATAGGCGTCGGCGGCTCTTGCGAAAAGAAGTCGCAAAAAATCGTAAACCTCTGTTATGGTACCAACGGTAGAGCGAGGATTTTTATTGGTTGTTTTCTGTTCGATAGAAATTACCGGACTTAAACCTTCAATCTTATCCACATCGGGGCGTTCAAGACCTCCAATAAACTGCCTTGCATAAGCAGAGAAGGTTTCCATATACCTTCTTTGACCTTCCGCATAAATAGTATCGAAGGCCAATGATGATTTTCCACTTCCACTTAAGCCTGTAATAACTACGAGCTTGTTGCGTGGAATTTTTAAATCTATATTTTTAAGATTATGCGCTCTTGCGCCATAAACCTCAATCTGCGGATCTTGTAGTGATTGTTCGTTTGCTATTAATGTCATAAACCTTATTCCTCAATCGGAATCTTGATTTTAAGTTTTTGTCCTTTAGAAATGGTTGTTTCTTTTAACTGATTCCAAAGAATTAAGTTTGCTGCGGTTACCTGATAAGTTGCTGCAATGACTTGGAGGGTTTCTCCTTTTTGTACGATGTGAGAACTTTCAAAATAAGATATTGGCTTTTTGAGATTGTGTTCTGAGGTTTCTGGTCTTTCGAGTTGATATTCTTCCTCAACCTCGTAATTAAGCTCTGTTGTTTCTGGAATTAGGATGGAATATTCTTTCCCAGACCTATTGCTCAAGTTGGCTTTTCTAATCCATGGATTCGCCAATTTCACATGTTTGTAATTAGATCCGTTTGCAAGTGCAAATTCTACAAAATCTTCAACAGGTTTATTTACGATAATGGCTTTGTATTGAACTGGTTGATAATGATCTTTTTTTCTTAGATGATAACCATACTTTTTAGGATGCTCTAAGATGTTTTTTACGGCAATTATTCTGCTCACATATCTTGAAGTTTCAGTATTCAAGTGTAAATCATAAAAGTTGGTTTGTTTTTGAACAGCTGCCTGTCTTGTTAGTCCACCAATTCCCATATTGTAGGAGGCTGCTACCATGGTCCAACTTCCAAACTGGCGATAGGCATCTTTGAAATACGCACAAGCGGCGTAGGTTGATTTTACTAAATCGTAACGCTCATCTACCTCATCGTTTACCTCAAGTTTATATTGTTCGGCGGTACCTTTCATAAACTGCCAGAAACCTGTTGCTCCACTTGGAGAAACTACGTTAGCCAAACCACTTTCAATAACAGCTAGATATTTAAAATCTTCAGGTACACTTTGCTCTTTCAAAATCGGTTCAATAATTGGAAACCATCTTGCCGCTCGTTTAATATGTAACAAGGTGGTAGATTGCCAATAAGCATTCACCAAAAGTTCTCGGTCTAAGCGTTCTCTAACATCAAAGTCTTGAATGGGAACTAACTCTCCAGCAAAAACTTGCTTCTCAGCAATAGGTATGGCATAGATTCTGTAATCTTTAAAAAACATTTCCCAATAAGCATCTTCTTTGGTTGTAGTGCTAAATGTAAAAAGCCCAATTGCGAGTACTGCAACAAAACCAACGATTATTTTCTTCCGCATTTTATAGACTACTTTATACTTTTTTTATACAATGGAACCGTTGAGCAAGGTTCACCATACATTAACGACTTTACAACAGGAGTTAATTTATTGGAAATGTAAAGGTAAGCAGCAACAGGGATATTGATATCGCCGCAGCCTTTTAAAACCACTCGTTTATCCACAAAAAGATTTAAATTGATATGCTCAATTTCTTCAAAAATGAGTTGATTTAAAAACTCCTGAGGGTAACCCATAAATACTCTTCTTGCCTTCGCTGCTAAATAGGTACTTACGAGTGCAAACGCCCAAGGCGCAATAATGGCATCAGTTGAACAATAAACAGACACAAGGGAATTCTGATAATTATCCCAGTTTATAGTTTGTAATTGCGCTCTAAAGTCTTTCTCCTTTAGAACCATCCCCATAAAAAGAAAATCTTTAAGGTCTATGGTTTTTATTTCTTCTTGTGGAAGAAACTGCTCCAGATTAAGCGTAATAATACCGCTTTCTGCAACTTTGTTGTTAATTATTGGTTCCATAAAAAAAAGCGCCTGTCTCGAAAACGAACAGGCGCTGTATATAGTTTACTATTTGCTTAACTCGGCAAAAGTTTATTTATTAATTAATGCTAGTAGTATTGAATCATGTTGTCTACAACATTTCCACGCTCTTTTAGCACGCCCATAACTTCTCCTTGAATTCTGCCAGAAAATTGTGATGCAAACTGGGCTTTTAGTGGTGTTAAATCCTGAGGCGCTGGGGTAGGAGTAATTACATCAACAATAAAAACAAAAACGCCTCTCTCACCAGCAACCGGTCCAGCAAGTTTGTTTACTTCTGCACCAAAAATTGCACCGAGTAATTTGTTTTCTCTACCAACAGCAGGAATAAAGTTGTTTCCAAAAGCGATATCCAAAGCTGGTTGAGCACTTGAACCAAGGTTGGTAGCAAGGGTTTCTATATCACCATTAGCTTTAGGCAACTCCGTTTTAAATTTTGCTTTCAGCAGCTCAGCCTTTTTCTCGTTTCTAACAGCAGTTTCTATCTGATCTTTAACGGACTCTAAAGACTTAAATCCTTTCTCGTTTACAGCAGTTAGAACCGCAACTAAGTAACGATCTTCTG
>DAIRTB010000346.1:0-3256 GCA_036804105.1 Bacteroidota bacterium
CACTGGTTGGTCAAGCATTGATATTCCTTTAACATCTTTTGCGCCAGTAAATTTAGCAGATGTTATCCAATTTAAATTTGTAGGCAATGGTATTGTTTATTTAGACAATATCTACTTCTACATTGCTGGTGGTGTAAACACCTCTAATTTAGATGGTAGCAATGCAATTTACGCTTACCCGAACCCTGTTAAAGCTGGTGGTTTGGTGCGTTTAAGCGAAGATGTTGCTAAAATTGAGTTATTCGATTTGAGCGGTAAAATGGTATCTTCTACTAACAACTCAAGCTTAAACACAGTTGGTTTAAACGAAGGCATGTACATTGCCAAAATACTTACCAAAACAGGTAAAGTACAAACACAAAAACTTATTTTAAATTAATAGTAAGATTTGGGCTGTCTGTTGTTTAAGACAGCCCAAATTTTTATAAAATTGCACCAAAACCAAATCAAACTTTATAAATTGTTGAAGCCTCAAACGCTGTTCCTCATAATTCTTACAGGTCTGTTTTTCAAGGTAAGCGGTCAACAAGTTCCTGAAAAAGGAGTTCCCTTATTAAGAAATTTCGTGCCAGAGGAATACAATAACAAAGGAAAAGTTTGGGAAATCAACAGTTCAGAAGATGGCATGGTTTACCTTGCTGCTGACAAAGGTTTGCTAGAGTACGATGGAAAATCTTGGAACAGTTATAAAGGCAGTAATGGATTTACAAGGTCACTTTTAGTTGCAAATGATTCTACCATTTACACTGGCTCTGATTTAGATTTTGGTGTTTGGAAAAAGAACAAATTCCAACAATTTGAGTTCACCTCGCTTTATCCCTTCCAAAAAGAAAAAAACGAAGAATTCTGGGACGTTTACCAACAAAACGAAAGTATTCTTTTTGTTTCGTTTGATAACGTTTACCTCTACAAAAACAAACAGCTTACCATATTACCTGCACCTAATAGATTTACAGGCAGCTTTATAGGTGACGATAAAATCTATTTTTCAGACCAGATAGCGGGCCTATTCGAACTTAGAAATTTTAAGCTGATTCCTGTTTTTCCCTTATCTAATAACCACAAATTTGAAATTGCAGGTCTTTACAAACAAAACGAAGACCTAATAATCGTATCAAAAAATTCGGGATTATTTAAATCTGACAATGGCATTCTAACACCAATAAACAATGAATTGTCTGAAAAACTCAAATCGGCCAAAGTATTTAGTTTTTCGCAGATAAATAAAACATATTTGGCGTTTGGAACTGTACTAAAAGGACTTTACATTACCGATTTGAGTGGCAAGGTAATACATCATATAAACAAAAATAAAGGACTGCTCAACAACACCATTTTATGCCTTCATTACAGCAAACTGGGCAAATTGTGGTTGGGTCTAGACTTTGGAATCACCTCGGTAGATCTAGAAAATTCTTATACTTTAGTAAACGATTTTAGGGGAGATTTTGGCACAGGATACACTGCCATACTAAAAGAAAACAGTTTTTACATGGGCACCAATCAAGGTTTATATGAAACGGATTGGAAAAACCTAAACAACAATACAGAATATTACAATTTCAAACTTATACCTGGTTCAGAGGGTCAGGTTTGGACATTGAATGAAATAGACAACACCTTATTTATTGGGCACGACAGAGGACTATTTGTGCTCGAAAACAATGCAATTAAAACGATTAGTCACGATCGTGGCACATGGACCATTACACCCTACAAAAACTACCTTTTAGCCGGAAATTACAACGGAATTTCCATTTACGAGAAATCTGAAAACACTTGGAAATTCAAGAAAAAAATGGAGCTAATTCAGGGTTCCTGCAACCAAGTGCTTGTTGAAAAAGACAATATTCTCTGGGTAAACATTCCCAATTTTGGTATTATTAGAGCAAGATTAGACGCTGAGCTAAATCCATCAGATCGCTTAATAATTCCCGAAAGTGATTTTGATGGCGACAATGCTTTTCTAATTAAAACGGATTCTGGAATCCAATTAAACACAAGCAAATTTCAATACACATTCTCTGAAACTGATAACAAATTTGTGAAAAAGCGGGAGATGCATCATCTACCAAAAGTTAATGGTCTTTTGCCTGGTATATTCCCAAATGTACCATTGAATAATACATATGCCTTTTATCCTGCCTTCAATGGGTTTGCACTTAAGTTTTCAGGAGAAAAAAGCCAAAGGCTTTCGGGAAACAAATCGCTCATTTTAAGAAGCATGCAAGGAATGAATAACGATGAAAAGTCTGACTTCTACCCAAATGCATCCATTCCACACAAGCTGAACAACATAAAAATAGAATACATTGTACCCAATCAGGAAGGTGTTCTTTATCAATATAAATTAAACAATTCCAGTGATTGGAGCGCACTTACCAACAACAATTCTTTTGAATTTTTAGGATTAAAATATGGGAAATATACATTCGAGATTAGGGCTTTAATTAACAATACCTATACCGAAACCTCAACTCTTGAATTTAGAATAAATGCACCCTGGTATCGAAACCGATATGCATATGCCGTTTATTTCGTTATATTCTGTTTATTGATTTATTTGTTGAACAAAATTCATAATCTCCAACTAAAAAAACAGCGCAAGAAGATGTTGCAAAAAGAGCAACAATCTTTAAGAGATCAAGCTGAGAAACATCGATTACAAGTAATTGCTTTAGAACAAGAATTGCTACAAAAAGAATTTGACGAATTGAAGCAACAGCTTAAAAACAAAACGGTTGAATTGGCCAATAAAGCCAAAGACAATGAGGAAAAAAACCGCTTGTTGCTCACCTTGAAAGAAAAGTTCGAGAGTTTTCAGACCGATCCAGTGCATGCTAAAATCAGACAAAACGAAATAAAACGCTTGTTGGATGCCTATTTAAATGTAGAAGACAAAACCTTCGAAATACAGATGGACGAGCTGCACCAAGAGTTTTTCAAGAAGTTGAAGGAGCGCTTCCCTACCCTATCCACAAACGATTTGCGTTGGTGCGCTTATCTTAAAATTGGCTTAAACTCCAAAGAAATTGCCGACATTTTAAACATTCAGCAATCGAGCGCATTCATTAGCAGATCAAGACTAAGAAAAAAACTCAACCTCAGAGCCGAAGACGATTTGCACGATTTTTTGAATACGATTTAAAACAAATTCACCTTCTTAAGAAACTATAGTTTCACTATTTTTCTTGATCCAACTGCTTTTCCATTATCAAACTTGATAACGTAAACACCAGGTGCAAAACCGTTGGTT
>DAIRTB010000347.1:0-3242 GCA_036804105.1 Bacteroidota bacterium
AGACAAAGTGATTCCTGTAAAAGCTTTGGTGGGTTCTGAAAATATAAAGCATATCGTTTTCATTTCGAAAGAAAACCGTACTTATGATGAGGTTTTTGGGCAACTAGAAAATGGAATCGGGGAGTCGGAATTGGCGAGATTTGGCATGAATAGAACCGTAAAAAACCGAAAAGGAGATTCAACCGTTCTACATGCCAGCGTAATGCCCAATCACCATGCTTTGGCCAAGAGATTTGCCATTTCTGATAATTTCTTTTGCGACTCCGACGTTTCAGCAGATGGCCACAGATGGCTTGTAAATACCTATCCAAATGAATGGGTGGAAACCAACACCGCAGCATCTTATGGAGGCAAACGAGGTATGAAAGATTCCTCAAATGCTCCTGGCAATTGGTCTATCTATGGCGCAGCTGGTAGTATTTATCCTGAGGATTACAATGAAGGAGGCTCATTGTGGGAACACATGGAACGAAACAATAAAGACCTATTTAATTTCGGTTTTGGGGTTGAAATGGCAGGAGCATTTTCTGATAGCACCATGAAATACACTGGAGAAGTTTACACCATTAATTATCCAATTGCCGCTCCGCTATATAATAAATCATCTCGAACTTTTCCTACTTACAATATGGCCATTCCAGATCAGTTTAGAGCGGATGAATTTATTAGAGAGTTTAATGAAAAATGGAGCAACAATAATCTACCCGCTTTAATTACCCTGCAGCTACCCAACGACCACGGTTCTAAGGAAAGGCCCGGTGCGGGTTTTCCTTTTCAAGAAAGTTACATGGCTGATAATGACTTGGCTTTGGGCCGCACGGTAGAGTTTTTGAGCAAAACACCTTACTGGAAAAACATGATGATTATAGTAGTGGAAGACGACCCACAAGGTGGGGTAGACCATGTGGATGCCCACAGAAGTGTTTTAATGGTGATGTCGCCTTATTCAAAGAAAAACTACATTGGAAATGTGCATTACAGTTTTGGAAGTATTTTTAAAACTTTTTGGAAAATATTTGGGATTCCTTATCTTAACCAATACGATGTCGGTGCTACTGACCTATCTGATTTGTTTACCAATACGCCAGATTTCACCCCATTTAATGCACTTCCTGCTGATATAAGGATTTTTGATCCACAAAAAGCATTAGATCCTTTTGACGAGAAATTTGACTGGAAAGCATTTAATGAATCAGAAGAAATTGATAAGACCGAAACCATGCAAAAACGCAGGGCAGAAGATGACAAACATAACTAAAGGCTGTTAAAATTTCAGAGATGAATTAGAAAAAACCAATATCTTATAGAAATGGGTAAAACGCCGGAAGAAATGATTTTGGAAATAACGAATTGATTTTTTATTAAAAAGGAGATTTCTAAGAACACTATTCAATTATTTATAAACCTAAGCCTTACTGAATTTAGGCAAAGAATAAGATGAAGTTTAGGAGTTTTTAGAAGTCTCCTTCCTCTAATTTCAGAAATGGTTATTGAACTAATTTGTGTTTATTGGGGGTGAAATATTAAATATCAGGTTGGTAAAATTTTGATTTAAGTGAAATATGTTTTTGAAGTATAAAAATTTTGGAATAATACCAGCGGTTTAAAAATATAGAATAAGAAAGTTTCAATGACTTCAATCCTAAAAATGTTAACAAAACTACTTGTTCATATACTATTTTATAGTTTAATTTAAATAAAATCTTTATGAAAATTATTACTGAAAACTGGCGACCTGAAATTCTTGAAGATAATATTTTAAAAATTGTGCCTTTAAATAAGACCGATTTTGATAAATTATATGAAGTTGCTTCTGATCCTCTAATTTGGGAACAGCACCCCACAAATGACAGATACAAAAAAGAAGTATTTCAACTTTATTTCGATGGAGCAATTCAAGGAAAGACCGCTTTTTTAATTATTAATAAATCTACAGACAAAATAATAGGTTCTACTCGCTATTACGATTGGAAGCCAGAAAATTCAAGTATTGCAATTGGATACACATTCTTGTCAAGAGAATATTGGGGAGGCGAATATAATAAATCTGCTAAAAAATTGCTTATAGAATACGCATTTCAATATATAGACAAAATTTATTTTCATATTGGCTCAAATAATATTCGCTCTCAATTAGCAATAATAAAAATTGGAGCTTCAAAAATTGGTGAAGTTGATTTTGATCACTACGGGAAAAAATTATTGCATTTTGAATATTTAATTTCAAAAAACGGGTAGATCACTCAAAAAAGTATTCCTTACTGACATTTTCTAGCTTAAAAAAAACCAAAATCCTAGATTACCTCCTAAATATAGTTCCAATTGGTCGATACGGTTTTGTAATCATTAATAATACTTGTTTTACCTTTGGGGGATGGAGGTGATTAGTTAAGCGATAAGAAAATTAAAACACTTGATCAAGAATTAGATGGTTCTTTTCTCAGAAAATATGCAATTAACAAAAATTAACAAACTCATTAACAGAAACTTAACATTAAACCAACTTTAGTTTTCCGAATTTTGAGCTTTTAAATCAAAGTCATTTTTTATGAAAACATTATTCCTTTTTTTACTTCCAGTTATTATGTTTGCCCAGCAAAATCCTATTCTACTCGGTAAAATTAACCAAGCTCAATTAAAAGAAAATCCTTATGCCGATTGGTTTACAAAGGGCTATGAAAGTTACACAATCAATCCTTCCGTTTTAGCTGACTTAAAAAAAATATCAAAAGGCAAAATGGATGTTCAAATTTTTATTGGAACTTGGTGTGGAGACACAAGAAGAGAATTGCCTAGGTTTATCAAAATCTTAGAAGAAGCAGGTTTCACCAGAAAAATCTAAACTTTTCAACGTCTGATTCAAGTGCAATTCATCGGAAGGTAACGAAGCGGCGAGTTTATAAAGTAACGCACTCGTTCCGCCAGTGATGCGGAAACTCTGCGGCTGTTTCGGAATCTGGACTTCTTGCGGTGGCAACGCCGAAAACGCCTCGAAGAACGCCGTTCCCTGCATATTTTGCACGAAATGCTCAACATTGAGTTCTTCAAGAAGCGATTTGAAACTGGAATTTTCGTTCCAAAACCACGTTGCTCCCATTTCTACGGGTGTGCTATTTTCTGAGGTTTTAGTAAAAATTCGCCCACCAATTCGGTCACGGGCTTCAATGACTTTCACGGTGAAACCTGCAATTTTCAACCGAAAAGAAATGAGCAAACCCGAAAGCCCCGCTCCGACAATTAAT
>DAIRTB010000348.1:0-3239 GCA_036804105.1 Bacteroidota bacterium
AACTACGAATGCAGTAGCTCTAACTACGAATGCAATAGCTCTAACTATAAATTCAGCTACTCCAACTGCAAATGAAGCTGCTCAAACTACTGATGCAGTTGCTCTAACTGTAAACGCAGTATATCAATTCAAAAATGCGGATTTAATACTTTAAGTCATTCTCCAAATAAACTGATTTAAGGCAATGTTGTTGGTCTTGGATTTTTGATTTTTATGATTAAATTAGAGTTTATGAGTTAGTAATGAAAGAACCCGCATTGAGCGGGTTTCAGATAGGAGTGTATTGTATGAGATTAAGTAATTGAAAAAAGCTATTTCTGTTAATGGGCAGGTTGCTATAATTACCCTTATATCAACTTAAATCAAAATCTTATTGAAAGTTTCGGGCTTATTTTATTAGTCCTTCTTTATTACTTTAAATTCAAGGCCACTTACTTGTTCGTATTGTGGACTAGTTGCGCCATAAACGCTCTTAACATATTGCTTTACTTCTTTTGCAGTTTGTATTAAGCCAGTAATAGGATTGTAGAGGGTATTGTTCCTATCAATTAATGCATTACTATAAGCAGTGTAAGCATTTATTAGATTGGTGTTGGCTGTTTGCAAATCTGCAAGTTTGGTTTGAAGCGCAGTTAGTTGAAGATCTGTTTCATTTGGAGCGTAAGTTGGGTTTTGCTGAAGTACTTGAACGATTGAAGCAAAATGATCTACCAAACGATCGTATGATTGTTGAGATGTTGAAATTTTTTTGGTAGTGTTCTCTAATTCAGACTGTTATGAATTAGAGGTATTAGAACGAGTACCCTGCAATTTTTTGTTTACGGCTTTAATATCGTCTACTGATAAAGGGTCTGCGCCCGAAACAGCATATGCATTTACAATCTTGGTTACATAGGGTTTTAAATTGCTGTATTGATTACGGCGGGCGTTGGTGGCATTGTCGAACAATGCTTTTTCTGTTTTAGCTGTGTTTAGCTTGGTTTGCGCTAGTTGAAAAGCTGCCTGAAGTTGGGCAATTGTTAAGCTGTTTTTAGCAGGGTTGTAGGCGGTGCCATACCCTTGGCAGAAGGAGATTAGGTCTTGAAAATTGGCAATGTTTTTTGCATGCCGGGTTTCTGATGTAGATGCCATAAGTTTTTTATTTAAATTTTTTTTACAAACACTAAACTAATGATATGGTGCATTATTGCAAATGGCATAAAAATTATTTTTTAGGGTATGGGGGGTGTTTGATTTGGAAAGGGTAGTTCTAGAATTGGTAGATGTTTTGGGAAGAGTGCTTTACACCCATTTACCAAATGGAAGCAAGGGTACTTGGCAATTACCAGAATCTAGCCTATCTGCTGGAATGTATCTGTTGAGGATAAATAAAAACGGTGAATTTCTGCAAACACAAAAAATTATTGTAATAAAATAAATAACTTTGTGCCACAGGAATTTATTCCTGTGGCACTATTAATTCTAGCATATGAAAATATTATTTACCGCATTTTTACTGTTATTTTCAGTCTTATACACCCAAGCCCAAACATGGCAATGGGTTAGAGGAGGTGGAGATTTTCAGAGTTTTGATAATAGGTACTTTGAGACGGTAAAGGCCATAGATATTAGCAATACAGACAAAGTTTTAATAACAGGTGTTATAAACAACACAGGAACTGTTTTTGGCTTACCCTATATTATTCCAGATATACCAGCGCTTACTAGTATGTTTAATGATGGCTTTGTGGCTCAATTAGATTGTGGCGGTAATTTAGATTGGATTAAGTTTTTTGGTGGGTCTGGTATTGATGGTGGAGTAGATATTAAGACAAATAATGGAAATGCTTACGTGCAAGGTGAAATAGGTGCTGGTACTAATGTTCAACGATTATTTGATACTACTATATTCGCAAATAGTGCTCGTTTATTCTATTCTAAGATTAATGAAGCTGGTGATGTTGAATACTTGAAAACCGATACACCATTTCCTCAAGGTAGTTCGCAATTACAACTTAAAATTGGAACTTTTGATAAGATAGGTGGAAATTATTATTCAATAATTAATGGGAGTAGACTCAAGTTTGATAGTTTCGAAATAAATTACCCTTTTGCATTTCCAAGTAATGCGCAATTTTTATTTGTGGTAGACAGTAATGCCAACTATGTGCGCCACATAATAATTTCAGACTCTTCTTCTATTAACAGAGCCTTTATCAATTGGAGAAACATAGAAGTAGCTCCAGATGGAGATCTGATAATGGTAGGTATTACAATAAATCCATTTGATACCATTTACAATGTTTTCGATCAATTGGTGGTTGATAATAACCATGGGTTTGGTACTATGTTGATAATGAAAATTAGCCCTACAGGCACAGTACGGTGGTTGCGTAAATTGCATGGAACACCTCATACCTTTGAGGGAACATTTGGATACGGTAAGATAATGAAAGTTGGCCTTGATGGTAGTATTTATATATCTGGGGCAGGCACAGGTACTCTTTATTTAGGCTCTACAAATTTTACAGCAGCTTCTGGTATTTCAACTATTGGAAATGCATTTATATTTTTGCTAAAATTAAATTCAAATGGTGAATATTTATGGTGTTTAAGGAGTACAGTTAATGCAACAGGTGCTGCAGATAGGTCTGGCCAAGCAATTAATGTAGATTTAAATGGGAATATTGATTGGTGGGTAGGGAGTTTTGGACAAACTATTCAAATTGGTGGTTTTCCTCTAGCAGCTGGCTCTGCAACTGGTGGTGGTTGGTTAACACCTTTTCGGTTAAAAGTAAACCCAAATGGACAGGTTTTAGCAGCTGAATTGGTAGCTACTTCCTCTGGTTCAAGAAGAATGCCAATCTTTGATATAGCAAATGATAAATACAACCACTCATATTTTGCAGGAGCATTAAGAGGTTCCGCATTTATAGCAGATACCCTTGTTTCTAATAACAACTCTTATGATATTATTGTAGCCAAATGGGGAGATACCTGCGGCCAATACATAACCAATACCGCAGCTGTATTAAAAGAGCAAACCCTACAACTCTACCCCAACCCAGCACAAAACCAAGTGCGCATAAATCTAGGGCAAGAAATAAACAAACCACAAACGCTTTACCTAAGAGATATTAGCGGCAAATTGGTAAAAACGTATAGCATTACAGAACCTAACCAAACACTAGATATTGACGGAGTGGCCAAGGGGCTGTATTTTGTTTCGGTTAGTGGGTATAAGACGGTTAAGTTGGTTG
>DAIRTB010000349.1:0-3230 GCA_036804105.1 Bacteroidota bacterium
TGTTTAATAATACGCCGAACTTATTGTTATTGAAACGCTGACCGTAACTTAAAGATCCTTGTAAGTTCGGCTTTTGCATTAGGTTGTTATAACCACCTACAATAGAACCACCAATTGCTGCTTTCTCCGTTTGAGCAGTTCTAGTTATTAAGTTTACTGACCCGCCAATAGCATCGCCATCTAAATCTGGGGTTAAAGATTTGTTGATTTCGATCGAAGCCAATTGATCTGCAGGAATTGCATCCAAAGCAACAAAACGAACATCGGCCTCTGGAGAAGAAATCTGCTCACCATTAATGTTCATGTTGGTAAACTGCGGACTTAATCCTCTAACCGAAACGTAGCGACCTTCGCCTTGGTCCCTTTCGATGCTTACACCGGGAATACGCTGAATTGCTTCTGCTGCATTCGGATCCGGGAAACGTCCGATCTGATCGGCCGCAATCACATTTTTAATGTTGTCGGCAGTTTTTTGTTGATTTAAAGCCTTTGCTTGTCCTTGAAGTGCACCCGTTACTACAACTTGCGATAAATTCACTTCACTAGGATTTAAGGTAACTACAGTTTCAACTACCTGGTTATCTACCACAGTAACTTGAAATTCTTTAGCCTCATAACCGATGTATTTAACGGTTAAGGTTACGATACCAGCTTTAGAGGCAAGTTGGAAGTTGCCATTTAAATCTGTAGAAGTGCCATTGTAAGTGTCTTTAAAAATAACGCTCGCTCCAGTAAGCGGTTCGTTATTTTTAATGTCCAATACTCTTCCTCTAATTATACCTTGTGCAAAAGTTTGAAAACTCAGCAAGGAAAAGAGAAGCCATAAAACGTAACTTTTTTTCATAATTGTTTGTGTTATTGAAAGTTTGCACAAGATTAGGGGGCTAATGTAAATTGAATGATTTATTCAGGCTACAAAAGGGCAACACTGCTTAACTTTAGTGGCAACAAAAAGGCAACAAATCGTAAAAATCTACTTCAATATCCTAATTATTAGACAATTACGAAAATATTTGAAAAATTAAGTTAATGTTATCAATTTGATACTTACAGGATTCCTGATCCAATCTAAATCTTTTGCTTATTTGCTCTAAGCAAAATTTCTAATGTAAACCGAAAGCTTATCTTCATTCTCAAGACCCAATTTTTTCTTTAGTCGATACCTAGAAATTCTTAGGCTATCGGTTGAAATACCTAAAACGGTTCCCATATCTTTTGTAGGCATGTTTATTTTAATAAGTGCTGCCAAACGAAGTTCGCTACTGCTTATTTCTGGATGCTGAGCTTGTAACTTCTGAAAAAATCCGTGATGCACCTCTTCGAAAACCTTGGTAAAAGTGCTCCACTCCTTTTCTTGAATAAGGCTGATGTCAATTTTTTTAAGCATCTCTTTTGCAGCGAGCTTATGTTCTTTGGTACCAGTTTTATATATTTCTTGGAGCTGGGCCCGAAGTTCGTTCAACAAATTGTTTTTTCTAACCAATTCTAGGGTAAAGCTCGTTAGCTCCTTTGCTCTTAATTCCAGTTGACTGTTCAACAGTTGTTCGTGAGAAGCTTTATAATCGAGTTCCGTTTTAAGTCTTTCTTCTTCAATTCTAGATTTTTCTAGCGCAATTTGGGTAATTTTTTCTCGCTCTAGATTTAGCTGTCGCTCAGTTTCTCTTAATAAAATGGCATTTTTAGCTTTCGATTTTTGCCTATTAATTACTAAACCGGTTGCAATGGCCAAAGACAAAAGCGCAATAATGGCAGAAATAAGTAAAAGCTGATTTACTCGTTTTTGATCTTGCAAAGTTTTTATTTCTTGATCTTTCTTTTTACTTTGATAAATGGTTTGCAGAAAACCTAAGCGAACTTGATTTTCATCTTTGTAGGTTTCAGTGTAGATATTTCGATGAGAATCGAGATATAAATAGGCCAACTCGTATTTTCCAATTTCAGAATAACATTTGGCTAAATCACGATAACCGCTGGAAACCAACTTAGGAAAATTGTAGAACCTTGCTTCTTCTAAGGAGCGTTGAGTAAATTTTATACCATCTTTATAATTACCAGATTTCCGATAAATATCGCCAATATTGTTAAGCGTGTTAATAATGCTAACTCGATTGTTTGTACTTTCAAAAACTTTATTGGCTTGCACGTAATATAGCATTGCAGAATCGTAGATGGCCAAATCCTCATAAATACTTCCAAGAGATTCTAACACAATCCCTTCCCCATTTTTATCTTTTAAGTCGATAAATAGTTGTAATGCCTCCTTTTGCAATAAAATTGCCTTAGGATAGTTGGCAGATTTCTCTTCAATAAAACCAAGTTGATTCTTCGCTTCGGCAAGAATGGTTTTTAGTTGATGTTGCTCAGCTAAGCTCAAGGCTTCCTGAGTTCTTTTCTTGGCCTCATTTATTTGTTGGTTGTAGTGATAAACTTGACCAAGTTTCAACAGAGATTGGGCATTGAGTTCATGCGCTTGAATTCTTTCGGAAATTTCTCTTGCTTGCAATAAATGATCGAAAGCTTCTTGATAGACACCTTGATAATACAAAACACTTCCGTAGATGTACTGAACCTCGGCAAACCCTTGTGGATTTTTTGAAGAATCTATTTGAGGTAGAATTAGGTTAATTTTTTGAATAGCAGAATCTGGGTACGTAAGCATTAATGCCTTTGCTTCTGGCAAAATCCTTTGCCACTGCTGGGCACACAAAATCTGATAATTTAAAATTACCGAAAAAAACACCCCTAAAAGACCAAAAAGTATTTTCATGAATACTCTGCTAAATTACCTGCCTTGCATTAAGGGTATGTTAAGCGGATTTCTGATTCATTGATAAATGATGCCGCAAATCTAAACTAAGCTGTAAATTATACTACTTTACTAAAAATAGATGTGAAAAACCTTAAGTACTGATAATGAAAATATTAGCTACAAGAATTACCCAAAATGATGTAAAAACTATCGCTATTATGTTTACCATATTTTTATGGGTTGTAAAATACACGACCTTTAAAAATTATAATCAGTAACAACTCAATTAAACATTTTAAACAATCTAAAATTATGGAAAATCAAAATTATGGTGCTAATAATTCACACCAAAACAACTACAAGACGAATAATCCAACCGAAAATTCGAATTACAACGATGTAAAAGAACTGATTGGGGTGCTAAACATACTGGGAACCGAAAAACTACTGGAATTCGTAAAGAAATGGAAACCAAGGTACT
>DAIRTB010000350.1:0-3228 GCA_036804105.1 Bacteroidota bacterium
CGCTGCGCCTCGCCCAACATTTCGTAGCCTACCATAAATTTTTTAACGGTGGCACTTCGCAATAATGGTGGATAAAAATGCATGTGGAAATGCCATTCTGGATGCAAATTCCCATCGGTTGGAGTTTGATGAATTCCAGCAGAATACGGAAACGAAGTCTCGAAAAGATTGTCGTATTTTATGGTGATTTCCTGCATAATTTGAGCATAAGCGGTAATTTCTTCTGAAGTCATTTCGCTTAAATTACCGAAGTGCCGCTTGCTAATAATCATGGTCTCAAATGGCCATGTTGCCCAATAGGGAACCAAGACCGCAAAGTGATTATTCTCCGCCACAATCCTTTCTTGCAGCTTCAGCTCTTCCTTCAGATAATCTTGAAGAAGGCTGGTTTTATGTTGTTGAAAATAGAAAAGTAAGCTTTTCTGCGTTTTCTCCACCTGTGTTGGCAAAGAAGATTGCGCCCAAATTTGCCCATGTGGATGTGGATTGCTGCAACCCATTACACTCCCCTTGTTTTCGAAGATTTGTACATAATTTATAAAATCGAGCGCCCCCAATTCGAGGTATTGTTCCCGCCAAGTTTGCACTACTTTTTCAATTTCGGGAACCGACATTTCAGGTAAAGTTAGATTGTGTTTTGGCGAAAAACAAATTACCTTATTTATCCCATTTTCTGGCTTGAATTGAAACAGTGGATGCGCATTTTTTTCGTATGAAACAGGCTCTTTTAGCAAAGCAGAAAAGTCGTTTTCGAAAACATAGCAATCGGTATAATTTGGATTTTGTGTTCCGTTCGATCGCATATTTCCAGCACACAAATAGCAAGTTGGATCGTGTTCTGGACGATTCTCTGCCTGCACTTTTTCGTTTTGACCCTGCCAAGGTCGCTTTGCACGATGTGGCGAAACCAAAATCCATTCGCCCAAAAGCGGATTGTACCTTCTATGCGGATGCTCGTTTGGATTAAATGCTTGCATATTTTTCTGATTTGTATTGGCTTGTGCCTTTGGAGATTTTCACTTTGTAGGCTTTCAAAGCGATACCAAATTTGTTTTCGTATGCAAATGACACTTTTTCAATGAGCTCTTTTTCTACACCTTTTTCTACCAAATTGATTGAGCATCCACCAAATCCGCCACCCATCATTCGAGCGCCTAGAACCGATTTTTCGGATTTCACTAAGTCAATTAAGAAGTCAATTTCTTCGCAACTCACTTCATATTCTTCTGATAACCCTTGGTGGGTTTCAGACATCAATGTCCCCAAAGTTTTAAAGTCTGATGCATCCAAAGCAAGCACGGCGTTTTGTACTCGCTGAATCTCCTTCACCACATAAAAACATCTTTTAAAAATGGTTTCACCTAATTCAGCTTTCAATGAAAAAAGCATTTCTTTGGTACAATTTCTAAAAGTTTCCACCTCTGGAAAATGCGTTTTAATGATGGCCAAACCCTGCTCAACTTCTTGTCTGCGAACATTATAGCCCGAAGTTAAATGCGTATGCTTAACTCCGCTATCAAACAAAAGCAAAGCATATTTCTTAAAATCTGCGTCGTGGTATTCGTGTTCAATGGTGCGGCAATCGAGTTTAATTACCTGATTTTTCTTGCCGAAAACCAATGCAAATTGATCCATAATTCCGCATTTTACACCCACAAAATCATGCTCAGCTTTCTGTCCAATAAATGCTATTTCCTTTCTCGACAAACCCAAATGAAACATTGAATTCATGGCAAAACCGATTCCACATTCTAGCGCTGCCGATGAGGAAAGTCCAGCGCCAATAGGAATGGTGCTGCTGAAAACTAAGTCGAATCCTGATTCTAATCCTTTTTCTTTCAACTGATGCAAAACCCCTAAAATGTAGTTTGCCCACATTTTTTCTTGAGATTTCAGATCGTCTTTAAGATCAAATTGATAAACATCGTTTAAATCTTTGGCAATCAAAGTGCAAGTGCTTGTATCGCTTTTGGAAATGGCAAAACAGATGTATTTATTTATTGCGGCAGGAAGTACAAATCCATCGTTGTAATCTAAATGCTCGCCAATTATGTTAATTCTTCCTGGTGATAGGAAGATGAAATCTGGTTTTTTTTGGAATAGATTTTCGAAATGTGCAGCGGTTTGTGCAACTAATTTTTTCTTCATTATTAAATAAAAGTACTTCGGCTAGAAATTCAGAATTTTAAATTCTGGAGAATATTTTATGGTTTTAGGGTGATGCTATCGCTTGCTAAAGTAGGCGCTTTTGCGGTAATCTCAAGCAGTGATTTAAAATTTTCTGTTCGAAGCAAAATGGTGGCAATTCCAGCTTCCGCTTTTATTGGATTTTGACCGATAAGCTCAGCATTTACGCCATTTAACTCAAAGGTAATTTCGTTGTTTGCCTCTGGAATTAGTGTTCCGTTTTCGTCAACAATTTTGGCGTAAATAAAAATTACATCTGGAAAATCTGGGTTAATTGGCACATTAGAAAGATCGTAGCTTAACTCAATTTTCTTTGCTTTTTTGGGTGATGAAATTTCGCTTTCTGCAACTACTTCGTTGTTAATAAAACCGACTGCCTTAAGCGTGCCAGTTTGGTATTTTTCTAAATTGAAAAGAAATGGCGGATGCGCTAATTGATCTGAATTTTGATTTACTGTTGGTTTTTGCTTGGCTATTAAAACGCCGTTCTGATACAAAGCCACCTCCGTGCAATTGCTGTAAACCCGAATTTCTAAAGGCGAATTTTCAGTGTAATACGATGCAATTTTCACCATGGAACCAGATTGCAATTTCGGGTCTAGTTTCACCTCAGCATTCCGCTGACTCTGATAAAAGAAAAACGCAAATTTCGGAATTCTGAATATATCGCTTATGCCCGAACTTTCAATATCTGGGCTGTAACCACGGTTGTAATCGAACATCAACCAATTGGCTTCACCAATGGTATTTTTGCCTTTTCTGTTCGAATTTGAGGCTTCTTGAAAATTGTAAGCCTGCTGTAAAAGTCGCTTTTCTCCAAAAGCACGCAACTGCCTAGAAGTTCTTTCTTCCTCTTTTAAATTGGCAAAATCCTTCTGATTGAAGCCCGCATTTTGTGCGTAATATTCCCAATCGCCATATTCTGCAATGAAAATTTTGCGGCTTCCTTTGTTGTAATTGTTCCAATATTCTGGCGCTTTTCCATGCTGACGAGCAGGAATGAATAAATCGTACAGCACATTATCAATCCAACATGCAGAG
>DAIRTB010000351.1:0-2207 GCA_036804105.1 Bacteroidota bacterium
GAAATCCACCGTTTTGTTTTTCTATTTTGCTGATGTGCTGCTGCATTTTAACCTCCACTCGGTTTACATGCGCAGCTTTTAATAGGCAGTTCACCACATCGTCTGAAGAATTTGAAACAGGGAACATTCTGCCATCTGCCTCCACTTTGAGTTGAACACCCCGCTTTTCGAACCAAGCGGTTGTGTCTTGTGTAGTCCAATTTGGGAATAGTTTCTTGAGCGAATTTCCACCCCGTGGGTATGCTTCAATTAACTCTTTGGTGGTTTCGCAGTGGTGGGTAACGTTGCATCTTCCGCCCCCAGAAATGGCCACTTTAGCTAAAACCTTATTGCTTTTTTCGAGAATTAGAATCTTTAATTTAGGATTGAGAATGGCGGTATTAATGGCTGCGAAAAATCCGGCGGCGCCACCGCCAACCACAATTAAATCATACTTCATCGAATTTGTTTTCTTCCATCTTCAGAACATCCCAAGTGCGATCTGCCAACAACCTAACCGATGCCACAAAATTAAACTTCTTTTTTGGAGATCGTCCCCATTCATCAGGACCAACCATAGATAGAAATCTGGAATCGTCTTCTTTCTGGTAAAGGTGGTAAACGCTGCCAATTATGGGCTCAAAACCGATGTCTGATTGGTAGATTTCCGATGCAATGCGCACACGAGTTTCAATTTCGCCAACCTGTTTCATAATCAGTTCAGCCTGCTTTTTCAGCATGTCTATTTGCTGATTTGCCTGCTTCTCGACGGTTTCAAGTGCATTGGTTCTCAATTTACCCTTATCCATGGGTCTGATAAGTGCACTTGCAACGCTCATGGGAACGGGTGCAAGTGAGGCGGGGCCATTGTAGTAGCTGTGGTCGGTATTTTCGGAACTCATAAACAGTGCAAAATTAGCCAATGGAGGCTGGTTTAGAAAAATTATTTTATTCTTTAACTCAATTCTATGGTTATTGTTTAAATTTTTCTATTTTTGCAACTTTTTTAAGCGCAATTTGTTCTTAATTAGTTAGTTTAATACGTAATCCAAAATACCTTATTGTATGCAGCAGATAAAAATAACGCACTCCATTACCAACAGAGACAGCCAATCTCTAGAGAAATATCTAACCGATATTTCGAAAATAGAAATGGTAACTGCCGACGAGGAAGTGGTTTTAGCGAAGAGGATTAGAGAAGGAGATCAAAGGGCGTTTGAAAGATTAGTTACAGCCAACTTAAGGTTTGTGGTTTCTGTTGCAAAGCAGTATCAAAATCAAGGTTTGCAGTTAATCGATTTAATAAACGAAGGTAATTTAGGTTTGATTAAAGCAGCACAACGTTTCGACGAAACACGTGGTTTTAAGTTTATTTCGTACGCAGTTTGGTGGATCCGTCAGTCGATTCTACAAGCATTAGCCGAAAACTCTCGTATTGTACGTTTGCCATTGAACAGAGTAGGTTCTCTGAACAAAATTGGTAAGGCATATGCCAAACTAGAGCAAGAATTCGAAAGAGAGCCAACGCACCAAGAACTTGCAGAAATTCTAGAAATCTCTGAAGATGAAATCGGTTCAACCCTACGTCTTTCAGGTAAACACATCTCCATGGATACTCCATTTGCAGATGGCGAAGACAATACCTTACTAGACGTATTAAAGAACGACGATAATTCTTCTTACACAGATACAGCAGTAATGAACGAGTCGCTTTCTACTGAAGTAGCAAGAGCTTTAAACATCCTTTCTGAGCGTGAGCGTGAAGTTATCAAGATGTATTTCGGTATTGGTACCGAGCAAATCTTATCTTTAGAAGACATTGCAGACAAGCTAGATTTAACCAGAGAGCGTGTTCGCCAGATTAAAGACAAGAGCCTTCGCCGCCTGAGAAACTCAGAAACCAGCGAGGCATTAAAGTCTTACTTGGCGTAAGTTAAGGTTGTATTTTATAATATAAAAGGGAGCGGAAGCTCCCTTTTTTGGTTGATGTAACAACAAATAGGGCCTTTGGGGACAAATAGGACAAAAATAAATTATGTCATATTTGTGCTATCTTCGGGAAGGCATTTCATTATAGAATTCACAAATCACACACCTTGCAAACCTTATTACCTTATTAGGACATCAACTAATCAGCACATCAGCACATCAAAAAAATCTTCACATCAAAAAAAATCACCAAACCACCAATTTCTCTACCCCAAATCCTTTTATGTGCACGAGGTAAA
>DAIRTB010000351.1:2217-3224 GCA_036804105.1 Bacteroidota bacterium
CCTGTGCTTAAGTTTTGGGTGTTGATTGGCGCATTCGCTTGAGTTTGAAGTTGCAAGAGAGTTTTGCCGGTAAGATCTTGAATTTCTACTTGAAAGGGTTCTGGGTTTGCGGTTTGAATGCTAAATGAACCCTTGCTTGGATTTGGGAATATAGAAAAGCCATTGATTGTTTTACCAACCTGAACCAATGCAAATTTTGCTGTAGGTGTTTTGAAGGCCTCTGTTTATTTTTAAGCGGTAATAATGCTTGCCGTATTCTGGGTTTAGATGCTTGTAATTGCTCATATTTTCGTTTAAGGTTGCGAGCAATTGAAAGTTATTTCCATCAAGGCTGTTTTCTAATTCGTAGCCTTGCACATTTTCAGGATTAGTAATTTGCCATTGCAAAAGGTTGTGCGGATTTACATGCTGAGCTGTAAAATTACAATCTTCTGTAGCCAAGATGTTTGGGTTTCTTGAGGCAAGGGTGAAGATGGAGAAGCCTGTTAGGCCATCTCTTCTAATTTCAAAATTTGCAGAATTGAAATTGCTACTAACTGGAACGTATTTGCCAGCAGCTTCCCAGTTTCCAGTTGAGTCGCTTTCTCTCTTAACCAAAGTTAATGGTTCTGTGGTTACAATAGCTAAATAAGGAAAATCTACTATTCTTGTATTGATATTGTAAAGAAAATCATTACCTGTAATTTTCTCAACCCTCCAAAAATCTCTATTTCTAAAGGTGGTGAGGGTGTCGTTTGTGAAACCAGTAATTGTACTATCTCTTAATGGAAAGCCTATATTATTCGGCCTTTTTGCTTTCGCAGGAACAACATACTCAACCTGAATTACAACATCAGGGTTTGTAATAGTATCTAACTTTTCAATTTCAAAATAGCGTTTATCTAGTTCTTTCATAACTGGGAACATATATTTACCAGATGTGTCTGTCCTAATAATTCTAATCATTTTACCAATTACGCCACCATTGCTTGCATAAACTTCATAATTTAAATTTACGCTATCCGGTT
>DAIRTB010000352.1:0-3198 GCA_036804105.1 Bacteroidota bacterium
TCCTTCATGATGTGTTTGACGGCGTAGAGGCCATCGTAATCTTTCATCACCAGGTCTAGCAAGATGACGTGGGGTTTCAGGAACAAAGTCTTTTCCAGCGCCTCTTTGCCGTTTCGTGCTATAAAAACTTCGAATCCAGCTTTCTTAACTAAGAATTCTAACGACATTAGAATTGCTGGTTCGTCGTCTACAATGAGTACTTTTTGTTTCGAGTTGTTCATATTAAGTAGGTATTAATTGAACAGGAATGGTAAAACTAAATCTGCTGCCTTTTCCGGGCTCACTCTCCAACCAAATCTGTCCATTATGCAATGTGATTATTTTTTTGCAAATTGGTAAACCTAAGCCCGAACCTTTTGGTTTTTTTATAGTTTGATTGTTGGCTTGATAGAATTTATCGAAGATAAAGCGTTGATCGTCAACTGGAATTCCAGGGCCGTTATCAAACACATTCACCTTGATTAATCCGTCTATCAAGTAGGTAGATATCTCAATAACTCCATTTTCTGATGGGCAAAACTTGATGGAATTAGAAAGTAGGTTGATAATTACTTGCTGTAAACGGTCATCATCGCCCAAAAAAGTTGGCAAATTTTCTTGGATATTTACCTTGATTTTTATGCCCTTTTCTTTGATTAGCTGATCAACCGAATCAACTGCATCTGCTATGCAATTCCGAATATTTACAGAAGTTAGATTGAGCTTTTGCTGCCCAGATTCTAATCGTTCGAGATCTAAAACTTGCGAGATTAATCTGCTCAAACGTTCGGTTTCACGCACAATAGTTTGGAGAAAATGTCTGCTTTCTTCTTCGTCTAAATCTGGGTTGTCGTGTAGGATTTCAGAAAGCGCTCTTATCGAGGTAATTGGTGTTCGCAACTCGTGCGTTACGGTTGTAAGGAATTCGTCCTTTAACTGATCGTTCAACAAAAGCGCTGCATTTGCCTTGCTCAATTCTTCAGTTGCGAGTTTCAGCTCCAAAGATTTTCTTCGCAGAGCCTTGTTGGCCGCCATTATGTTTTGAGATTCTTTAAGCATGTGCAAAACCTCGTCCATGCTCAATTCTTCTTCTTTTACAACGGTTGCCACCATTATTCTGGCCGATGCGGTACCAATAATTCCGGCCAAAACTTTCTCTACGTAATTAACCAATTTGGCGTCGGCACGTAGGTTTTCGTTTAGGGTGATGTCGTTCCGCTGCGAAAAATTCTGTATAGCTTTTTTAGAACGTTCTTCTCCTAAAAATCTAGCGAGTAGTGTTTCTAGATCTGGAATGTATGCCTCGCCTTTCCATAGAATGGAGCTTTCGTAAACCGATGAATACTTGAAAATGTCTACAAAAAACTCAGCTTGATTGCGTTCTTTAATGCTTTGTTCGGAGTAAAGCGAAAAGCCGAAGAATGCAACGAGATTGAAAAACAAGCTCCAAAGAAGCGATTGGGTTAGAGGATCGAAACCAGTATCTGTAAAAAGTGCTTGCGGATTCAACCAGGCAATTCCTGCAGGGCCATCGGTTAGCAAGCTTTCTGGGAGGAAATGTGTTCCCACCAAAGTTGGAATAATTAAAGTGTAAAACCAGATGCTAAAGCCGATAAGAATTCCAGCTAAAGCACCATTCCGGTTGGCTTTTTTCCAGAACAATCCGCCGAAAAATGCTGGAGCAAACTGCGCAACTGCGGCAAAAGATATCAATCCGATGTTTACCAACGAATAGCGATCTGCTACGTTTCGGTAGTAGAGATAGGCTAAAAGAAGTACCAGCACGATGGAAATCCTCCGAGAAAAAACCAAAAAACTGCCCAGGTTTAAGCGCTTAGATTTGTTTATAAAATCGTTTCCAACCAAAAGTGGCATCAACAAATTGTTGGTAATCATGGTGGAAAGCGCAATAGTTGCAACAATAATCATGGAGGTTGCGGCAGAAAATCCACCTAAATAAGTAAAAATAGCCAAAATGGGTTGGCCTGTTTTTAGTGGTAGATTCAGAACATAGGTATCGGGTAAAATGCCTTCATCAATAAAAAGAATGTTGCCGCCTAAAGCGATGGGTACCACGAATAAATTGATCAAAACCAAATAAAGTGGAAACAACCACATGGCTACGTTGAGGTGCCGTTCGTTGAGATTTTCTACAACGCAAACTTGAAATTGGCGGGGGAGAAGCACAATTGCAATCATAGAAAGTACCAATAAACTAAACCAGCCTGCATAACCGTTTGGGCCAAGATCTGTAGCAGTATTTACCTGAAGTAGATTGGCTTGTTCGAAAATATCTCCAAATCCATTAAACAAACCGTAGGTTACGTAGAGCCCAACTGCTAAAAAAGCCACCAATTTAATTACCGATTCTATGGCAATTGCAGCCATCATACCCTCATGTCTTTCGGATGCATCTATTTTTCTTGTTCCGAAAAATATGGTAAAAAGCGCAAGGCCAATTACCATATAAAAAGCGGCATCGTTCAAGGGATTGAGATTCTGGGTTGTGTCTATCAGAAGCGAGTCATCGGTAATTATGCTGAAGCTATTAGCTATGGCTTTTAATTGAATGGAGATGTACGGAATAATACCGATTATACAGAAAATGGTAACCAAGTTGCCTAGAGCACGATCTTTTCCATACCGTGCAGAAATAAAATCTGCTACCGATGTAATGCGCTGAACCTTGCTAATTCTGATAATTCTGCGCATAAGTACCAAGCCCAGCGGTGCCATTAAAATCGGACCAACGTAAATTGCCAAGAAATCTAAACCAGATATTGCTGCTCTGCCTACGCTTCCGTAGTAAGTCCATGCAGTACAATACACGGCCATAGAAAGTGCATAAACATAAGGATTATTTACCAAGCGCCGCCTTACAGATTTCTTCCGCTCAGCCCAGTATGCAATGGCAAAAAGCAGGAGTAGATATCCAATAGAAAAACCGAATGCGATAATTGGCAACATGCTGAACTAGGTGTTTTTGTGTTGTTTAAAACTAGAATAAGCAAGCAAACCAACCAATAGAAACATGGCAAAGGTGAGGTAAACCAACAATGAAGGGATTCCGAAAACGGTTTTTGGCGAATTGAAAATGCCTAAAACAGGGAAATTGAAGAGCATAAAGAATACTCCAAAAATAAAAATGGCTCTAGAATTAAGATGCTTTCTTTTCACTTTTTAAATTTAGACATTAAACTCTAATTCTCCAAAATTTTG
>DAIRTB010000353.1:0-3190 GCA_036804105.1 Bacteroidota bacterium
AGTGAATGTCCATTCCAATTTCCCAGTTAAAGTATCTACCGAAGCATTAACCCTTACCAACATATTTTTTCTCGGTCTCAAATCGATATCTCTAAAATAACTTTTTCTATCCGCAACCAAAAAGTAGGTGCTGTCTCCAAGGGTTACATCTCCAAGTGTGGTGTTTTTGATATCGTATTTGTTGGTGTCTAATTGCAGTTCAACTCTTACAACTTGGGCTGGAGCTAGGGCAGTATCCACGTTTTCGAAAGTAACTAGGTAATTCATAGTGGCTGCATCTTCCAGATATCTTTTTTCTCTAAAACCCTGTGGCCCATAAATCTCATTTGGGTCGAAAGAGTTAAGCGAATTCATATCGTGCGGACTTTGCTTTTTGGGCTTATTGGTGGGCGTTTTACTATCGAAAATGAGACTTTCAAGCTGATCGGCGGTTAAACTTAAACCATTCTTCGCAAACATGTGCTTGATTGCATCCATTCCAGCTTGTTTTTCCGCCTGAGATATAGAATTACCTGCCCGTGCAAGAAATTCGTTGTATTTGTCTAAGTCTCTTTTTAGTCTGTTGGCCATGCTAGGATCTACACCCCAGTTTTTCAGCATGTCTTCGGTTCGTCTTATGTGCTCGGTTGCATTTTTCATGCTGTTTCTCAAATGCCCTGCTTTGTCTTTACCCGCAGCATATTTGTTTCCATAGGGAACGAGATCTCCAGCTTTCTCCATGCCGTAAGCAAGTGTTTGTTTAGCGTAAAACTCAGCATCGGCATTGTTTACCCCATAATACCAATCGAAAAATTCTGTGAAAGCAATATTTGATGCAATATCAATCTTTCCGGCAGATTTGCCTACAGCTCTAAGCGCTGGGTTCGGAGCAAGTTCTGCTAATGCAGCTGCTTGCATTCCCAAATCATGTACATTATCCAGCGTTTCTCCAGAAACCGGATTTTGTCGCAAATTATAAGGCCATGCATAAGAATACATTTTTTTGTTCCCATTGTTACCACTTTTCACTCGAAAGTTAATGGTATGCGAACTATTTCCATTAATCATTGGAATTAGGAAATGATAAACCATTCCCACGTATGGAATTTCAAACAAGGTATCAATTGGGATAGCAAGAACTGAATCCAGATGCTGATATATGTCATCATAGTTTACTTCAACGGTATCAACGTTTGGATTAAATGTGTTATTGAAATAGGTGTTGTTGAATTGAGGAAACGGAATAGTAAGTTTATCATATTGAGCTCCCTTAATACTTAATTTCCCCGTTCTCTTTTCTACAACGTCTTTCAGATTGGTTTCAACACCAGTGGGAACAACAATACAAGCAACCACACTATTGGCCAATCTTGCCCTATCGTTGCTAACGGTTAACCTGAAATTGTTCCAAACCCCCGTTCTTACTGTTGATGGGCCAGTTAAAACTGCTTTAATGTCGAAGCCTGATTTGTCTTCAAA
Organism: Bacteroidota bacterium; assembly: GCA_036804105.1. Taxonomy (GTDB): domain Bacteria; phylum Bacteroidota; class Bacteroidia; order UBA7662; family DAIRTB01; genus DAIRTB01. The sequence goes on from DAIRTB010000353.1 coordinate 1,459, forward strand.
TATTTCTACACCTTCAACAAAGGTTTTCTGAAATCCACCAGAGAGCGTAATTTCTAAATTATACTTACCTACGGCTGCATTTTTAAGATCGAACATGGCATTTAGCTGAGCTCGAGTTGGAGAACCTAGCCTAGTAGGAGTAATTACAGTTCCTCCCCTTCTAAGCCTAACTACTGCATTGGTATCTAATCCGCCACCAAAAATGCGCATATTTAAAAAGCCAATTCCTCCAGCTACCCCAGCAGATTTTGGTAGATAATCTTCAATTCCTTCAACTACTATTGGAAAAGTATCTCTAGCCACTAAGTTACATGCAGTATTTCTGGATTCTAAAACTACATTATAAGAACCAATAGAAAAATCTTTAACAGGTAGGCGAAGAGTTGAAGTTGTGCCATCTCCAAAATTCCAGGTGTTGGTATGGGTTCTATCTTTGGTATTGGCAATAAAAGCAAACTTATTTCCCATTCTTGAGTAGCGAATATCAGCAGTAGGAATACCATCTTCAACCTCGTAGAAAAACTCATAAGCAAAACATCCAACCGAAGCAATTTGAAAATAAACACTGTCCATGGGTCTGCAATCTATGGTTAATGTATCCCAAGCAGACCAGCCAAAAGGAACAGAATAGTTAAATTTAGTTCCAATGCCTCCTCTATTGTTATTGTAGGCATACACAAAGAAATTCCCAGATCCAGTAGTGCTCACTTTGTTGTATCTAAAGTAGAGTTTCAATCTACCCCCAGCTGGAAGCATTGTTTTGTAATAGTCTGCACCATCTGTAGATGTTCCAACAAAGCCTACTCTACCTCTCACTGTATCTGTTTGGTTAAATGTTGTTGAAAGGTTAAAATTATTATTGGGTTCTACATCGTTGGATCCTGGATTTTCAATTGTGTAAAAGATTTCATAAGCCAAACAGCCAGAAGAACCTATCTGAAAATAAATACTGTCTCGTTCTCTGCAATTCAGAATTAATGTATCCCAAGCAGACCAACCTATGGGAACATTGTAATTGAACTTACTTCCAATTCCGCCTCGACCTTTATTGTAGGTGTAAAGAAAAAAATCTGAAGTGGCTGCGGCCGATACATTGTTGTATCTAAAAATAACTCTCACTGTTCCTCCATCGGGTAACGAAGCTTTATAATAATCAGCACCATCGTTAACGGTGCTAACTGAACCAATTCGTCCTTTTATGGTGTCTGTGTGTGTTACAGAAGTTGCCTGTGCAAAAGTATTATTAGGTTCAACATCGTTGGGTCCTGGATTTTCAATTGTGTAGAAAATCTCGTAAGCAAGACATCCAGAAGAGCCAATTTGAAAGAAAATGCTGTCTCGTTCTCGGCAATTAATAACCAAAGTGTCCCAAGCAGACCAACCAAGCGGCACATTATAATTAAACTTACTTCCAATTCCGCCTCGACCTTTATTGTAGGTGTAAAGAAAAAAGTCTGAAGTGGCTGCAGCTGATACATTTTTGTATCTAAAAATTACGCTCACTGTTCCTCCATCGGGTAACGAAGCTTTATAATAATCAGCACCATCTGTTACTGTACTAACTAGACCAATTCGTCCTTTTATGGTATCTGTATGTGTTACAGAGGTTGCCTGTGCGAAGGTATTATTTGGTTCAAAATCGTTAGGTCCAGGATTTTCTATTGTGTAGAAAATCTCGTAAGCTAAACATCCAGATGAGCCAATTTGAAAGAAAATGCTGTCTCGTTCTCGG
>DAIRTB010000354.1:0-3186 GCA_036804105.1 Bacteroidota bacterium
CACATGCTTGGCAGGTAAGTTCAGATCTAAAAACCTATACTTTTTTTTTAAGGGATGATGTAAATTTCCATAAGCATCCCCTTTTTGGTGCAGATTCAACCAGAAAGGTGGTAGCCTCAGATTTCGTTTACAGCTTCGAGCGGATTATAGATCCTTTAACTGCATCTCCAGGCGCATGGATATTCAATGGAAAAGTGGGAGAAAATCCGTTTCGAGCAATAAACGACAGCACATTTGAAATAAAATTAAAAGCGCCTTTTCCTCCTTTTTTGGGGATGTTGAGCATGCCGTATTGCTACGTAGTGCCAAAGGAAATTGTTACTTACTATGGGAAAGATTTTAGAAAACAACCCATTGGAACTGGTCCATTTAAGTTTTACTTGTGGGAAGAAGCCGAGCAGCTCATCCTCCATAAAAATGAAAACTACTGGGAATTTGAGAACAATAAGCGACTTCCTTACTTAAAAGCGGTTACCGTAAGCTTCAAACCCGATAAGCAAACGGCTTTCTTGGAAATGTTGCAAGGAAATATCGATTACATCAGCGGCATAGATCCATCTTTTAAAGATGCTATTTTAGATAATGCTGGCAAACTCAAGCCAAAATATGCGGAGCAAATAGCCTTGCAAAAAGCACCCTATTTAAATACAGAGTTCATAGCTTTCAACTTAGAATCTGAAACACCATTTCAGAACAAATTGGTTAGGCAAGCTTTCAATCATGCATTCGATAGAGCTTTAATGCTGAAGTTTCTTCGCAATAATGTGGGCAACCCAAACACCTACGGCATTGTGCCCATTGGTTTGCCAGGCCATTTCGAAAGTGAAAAACCTCGTTACGATTACAATCCAAAGAAAGTTACACAATTACTTAAGGAAGCTGGTTATGAAAACCAACGAATTAAAATCAACCTTCAAACTACGCCAACTTATTTAGATATAGCCACTTACATTCAAAATCAGGTTGCAAAACATGGGTTTGATATCAGCATTGAAACCATGCCAGGCCCAACCTTAAGACAACAAATAACCAAAGGCAGCAGCAGCTTTTTTAGAGGAAGTTGGATTGCAGATTATCCTGATGCCGAGAACTACTTAATCCTCTTCGAGAGTAGTAATATTCCACCTATTGGCCCAAACAATACCAGAACTAAAAACAAGCAGATAGACGCACTGTATCAAAAAGCACTTTCTACGGCTAACGATTCATTACGATATGAATATTACGCCCAAGCAGATTCCATTATAGCAGAAGAAGCTGCTGTAGTTGTTTTGTATTACGATGAGGCACTAAGATTACTTAACCCAAAAATAAAAGGATTCAGATCTAATGGATTGAATCAGTTGGATTTGAGAAGAGTAATGATGAGATAATGAGGTGATATGCTGATGTGACAATGTTCTGATGTTCTGATGTGCTGATGTGCTGATGTGATTTTACGCCAGCCAGACTCAATGGAGCCCCGAAGCGGGTGACATATCAGAGCAAGGGGTGAAGCCCTTTGCTGCTTTTGATGGGAATCAAATACCCCACACAAATAAAAAGCCCACCAATTCTGGTGAGCTTTTTTTGAAGCGGAAATAAACCTATTTTTTCTTCTTAGCAGGTTTAATGGCAGCCCATTCAGATAATGCAGCATCAATCTGATCTTTGTATGCATCAAAGAAGCTGCTTGGTTCTTTAGTACCAATTGCTTTCGCTTCAGTTGCTGCTGCAATTGCACCAGGAACATCACCCATTGCTTCAAGAACTTTTGCTTTTGCCCATCTTGAATAAAAATGTTTAGACTGAGATACAGAAAGATCTGCTAATAATAATGCTCTAGACAAATCTGTTTTTTCTTTTGCTAAGTAAATGGCAGAATTTGCATTTGCATACCAGCTAGCATCATCAAAATGATAGAATTTGTTGATTCCGGCCAAAACCAATTTGTTTGTTTCTAATTTAACTGGAAACCTAAAACCTTGTTTTTCCCAACCGAAAACAACGTGTGCTTCGTTATCTGAAATATGATCTAAAGAAAAAACTAAACGCTCACGAGCCGTGGATAATTTTTTTGGTGCAACTGTAAAACGCAGCACATCAAGTTCTTTTTTATAGTTGGTTGAACCCCATTGGCCTTCGTTTGAGTTTAAAATCACTGTCCATTCATTTTGATTTGGGATGGTGAAAATTGCATATTTACCAGCTTTAACTGGCTTTCCATCAATCATAACGTCAGTAGAAAAACTTATGCTCGTTGCAGAGTTTGCGCCAGTTCTCCAAACTTCTCCCATGGGAACGAGATTGCCATAAATTTCTCTTCCTTTAACAGCCGGAGAAGAATAGTCTATTTTTATTTCGGTAATTCCTGCAACCAAACTTACAGATGCTGCGGGGCTTGGTTGTGGTAATTGAACAGATTGAGCGCTTACAGAAACCAAAGTGCCTATGGCTAGAACAGCTGCTAAAAAGAAAGATTTTTTCATATTTTGAAAATTTTGAACACAAATATTACCAACCTAGATTTAGAAACCCGTTTTCGTTTTCAAATTTTTGTTAAAATCGAATACTTAAGGTCTATTTTTAAGATAGCGAAAAAAAGAAAATAAAAAAAACTTTTTCTCATAGGGTTACGTAAGTAGGATTCAAACACTAAGAATTATTGAAATCAAATTATTATGAAAACCCTAAACCTATTTTTTAAGAACTTAAACCAGATTTTCAATTTTGGTGAGCGTAAAATGAGTTACAAATCACTTTACAGTAAGGTAGAGCGAAATCTAATTCTCAGAAAGTATCCGCAATTTCAAGAAATTGATGAGGCATACCTACCAATTTGGCCTAGTAAAAAAATAATATAGAACTAACAAACCTTTACCCAATTACAGTAAGAGTCGAAACCCGGATTTTTCCGGGTTTTTTTATTTTAAGAAGTTTTAAAAAGGGTTTGAAGGCAAATTTGAATAAAATTAAATAAAATCCGTCCTCGATTTGTTAGCAATAAAACTTGATATTAAATCTAAAAAAGACATTTTCTAAGTCGTATTCTAATGAAATTTCAAGTTGATACCTTTTTTTTTAAACTTGAATACCCCTGCTGTTATTTAAGTGACTTTATGGTTATATTATTTTAATTTTCGCATTAGTTATGAAGCATTTAAACCTTTTTAACAATTCAATTGAAGATTAACTCTTACTTCTATC
>DAIRTB010000355.1:0-3183 GCA_036804105.1 Bacteroidota bacterium
ACCCGATTGTTGCAAGAAAGATCAGGAAATACACGAGTAGGAGAGAAGTAGTTCATCACATAGCCCACGGTTTTGCTTGGTTGAAAACCGTGGGTTTTGTGGTGCTCAATTTAAAAATTATCATTCAAATCTTTTGGTCTAAAATTAGCCTGATCTCCTCTAAATGAGCCTCAGTTAAACCAATCATAGGACTAGTTAATATGAGGTGTTCCTTCAAAATTTCAGGTAAATCGTTTAAAGATTTGTCATCATCAACAATAATGAAGTCTTCTTTTATAACATTCGAATCAAACCAGTTTATTATTTCGTCCTTTCTATTCAAATCTAAATTATTGTCAGGTAGCTTCTCAAGCTTTGCCACCTGAATACCTCTTTTATTAAAAATAGCTTTCCATTCTTCAATTGAATATCGGCTTTTATGAGAGGTAGTAAGTATAATTTTAGTATCCACAAAGATTAATTTCTGGATCGCCAATACCGCTTTATTACTGAATTCGTAAAATCCATCTTCCAGTAGATTAGGATTGCTCCAACTTTTGGCAGGAACCATAACACCATCAATGTCTAAGAATATAAACATAAAACCAAGATACGGATTTATTTTAGTAGTTCAATTAACTTTTCTAAACTGATGTTATTGTATTTTGCGTCAAATTCATTCAACATCAATACTTTAGCTTTGGTGTCCCAGTCTTCCGAAACAATTTCTACGTCAATCCATTGAAATATTGATGTTGCAGAGGTTCTGTTTGAAGGATATTTTTCAAGGGAAACATCTGCTAATAACGAAGCTAAATATCGGTGGTGACCATCAATAATAATATCTCCATCAACTTTTATTCCATTAAATTCAATCCCAATTAACATTTTTCTGTAAATTCTAACTATAATCGGATAACAAAGCTTTTGATGGGTAGATTTTAATTCAATTGAACCGCTTTTTAATAGATTCAATATAGTATCAATCGTGAGTGTTTCCATGTGAATTTTTTAAGGTTGATTTGAGATTTAGTTTTCGTCTTTATACCATAATACGAAAATAATTAACCTAACCTCCCTTACCTCCCCCTAACCTCATACTTCGCCTCACTTACATAAATCTTACCAAACATATCGGTGGCTTCCACTTCTATGAGGTGCGTTCCTTCCGATAGTTTGCTCGGAATATTGGCTCGCCATAAATGCTTGCACTTCTGCGGATTCGATGGCCTTTTCCCATTTATCAATTCAGTGGTCGTGTCCCACTCAAACATTTCCAGTAAGTAGGTTGGGTCGTACTCTTCCATGTAGCGCATGTTTTTCCATTCGCCGCCATCAATTCTATATCGCAGAGTCGATTTTTCGTTCCCCATGAAGAAGTTTACAAAAATCCCCGCCGTTGTGCGCTCGTCTTTCTCAATAAGTTTCGGGGCAAAGATTTCCATCTGGTACGAAGAATCTGCATCCACCACTTTGTAGCGCAGCTCATAATTATTTCCTCTAAAATCTATAAACGCATATCCTTTTGGTGTACCATCTCGCATGGTAGAAATGGGAACGCCTTTTTCATTTATTTTGCCACGATACCAATCGCCAGAAGTAGTGCCCACATTGTAATGATGATGCGGCTTTTCTTGCTTCCAACCGTCCTTTTCGTAAAAGAAATCTTGGCGTTGCAAATGCGTGTGTGCCGATAAAGAAAGCGTATTCGGAAAATCCTTCAGCAATTCAAAAAGCGCTAAACGATCGCTGTCACGAAAGGAATCACCATAATCTTCATCAAAAATGGGGATATGCAGTGCGATTACAATCAGATGATCTTTTGGAACGAAGGCCAAATCGTTTTTAATAAATGCCAGTTGATTGGCTGTAAAACCGCCCCAGTAGCTTTTTCCTCCTCTTGGATCGGGATAGAGAATATCATCTAAAACTATAAAATGTACTTTGCCATAATTGAAAGCGTAGTTCGAAGGGCCAAAATGCGCTTCGAAAGTTTCATCAGCAAGTTCATCTATTTTTCCATCGAAGTCGAGATCGTGATTGCCCAAAACATTGTACCAAGGAATTCCAACTCGTCCAACTGCGGCTTGATAAGGCTTAAAGAGCGAAAGGTCATCGCCCACCAAATCGCCCAAAGACATACCGAACTGCACGTTTTTTATGCCAACCACTTCACTTACCACTCCCTTATCGAAATATCCAACTTCCATTAACGTGTATGGCTGTGGATCGCCAAAAAACAAAGCAGTAAAATTAGTATCTGCCTTGGCTGGAAATAAACCGAAATTTAGTTCTTTTGGCAGCGCACCCGTTGGCGCAACACCCTTGAACTTTAGTTCTGGAGAACCTGTCGGCTTGTGGATATAATAATATTGCGGAAGGTTAAGCGCATTTTTAGAAACATCGTAATCGGCAGGTTTAATAACCGAAATGATTTGATCGTTACTTATGGGTAATTGGTAGAAACCTTTGGCATCGGTTTGCACTACTTCCACACCATTAGTTACGGACACATTCGCAATGCCCTTTTCTGGTTTTTCTCTTTTCGAGTTTTTGTTTAGGTCTTCGTAAACATAGCCAGAAACGTTGGTTTGGGCAATGCTGTGTAAGGTGATCAGGAACAAACCAATAAAAAGTGTAAAGTTCTTCATGTGATGTGGAATTGATAAAATCGAAAGTAAGAGTTGCAAACTTCATTTCCATAAATAAGCTGTGAAGTTATTATTAAGGATGGGAAACGGAAACTTTTTCATGGGTTATCAGAATTCAATTAACCTATCTCAAATCAATTACACAATTCTAACCTAAAGTTACATAATACATAAATTAGATCTACACTTAGAGGGTTAATTTAGAATTCTTTACCTTTGTGATTACCTACCTTAATCTAAAAAGTGATATGAGTTCTATAACCCACGATTCTAATTCTCCAGAAAGAAAATTTAAAATTAAGCAATTTCCTAGTTTTTTGTGGCAGGCTGCAAAGGTCTGGAATCAGAATAATCCATGGAGAATGGGTGCGGTAGTAGCCTATTATGCGGTACTTTCCTTACCTGGTCTTCTAGTAATAATTGTTAATACCGTTGGCGCTGTTTGGGGCCAGGAGATTATTACTGGACAGATTTCTAACCAAATTTCGGCGGCTATTGGGCCTAATGCCGCAGAGTCTGTTATTTCCATTTTGCAGAATTCGCAATATGACGA
>DAIRTB010000356.1:0-3182 GCA_036804105.1 Bacteroidota bacterium
AAAAATCAAATGGCTTTACCAAGTAATTTCCGTTTCCAAAACTTCTGAGATTCCTCCGTCGCTATCGGTTACCAATACAAGTGTGGCACTTTGTTTTTTTGAATATTTTAAAACCTCAACAGATTCTACCTTAATTTTAGGGGTTTCTCCATTTGGCTTTATCAAAATACAGGTTGGTTCGTAGTTGTTTGCCAATTTACTGAGATCTAAAATGCCCACGTAGCTGCCAAAAATTGCACCATCTTCAATTGTATTATCTTTATTTTCAACTGATGCCGTGAAACAAATTTTCTGTTCATTTGGCAAGAAAACTGCACCTGAAAACTCAGCTTGCATTTCCTTCAGCTTAGGTAGTTTAATCTGGAAAGTTTTTGGGTTTGGCAATGCGCCACCTTTGGTGATGTAATTCATGAAGTCATCCAATTCGAAAACCATTACCAAATTTTTATCTCTGTTGAGCAATATCATTTGATTTCCAGAAACCGCAACGCCTTCAATGTTAATCGATTTTTTGTCTAGAATGGTTTTATCAATCAAATGATTATAAAACTCGGTTAGATTATGCTTTTCGAAGCGAGTGGTATTATCTAAAAAATACCTATACAAGACATCTCTTTGAGGCGATTTAGAGCCCGACCCAAAAACAAGAATCTGCTTTTGATTATTCCAAACGATGGTCTCGATGGCTTCAAAATCTTCTTTTATCTTTTTAGGCATGATGGGCTCACTATCTGGAATTAACCGGATTTCTTCCTCAATCTGGTAGCGATTGTTTAGTTTGAAAAGCATTGGCGAATTGTCGCCAACTACGTAGAAAGAATTGCCAACTTTGGTGATTCCGGAAGCTGATGGCACATTTTTTAGTTCTTCTCTTTTCAAGATTTTTAAACTTTCGGTTCCCTTTTCGAATGCGCTGAAAAGAAAGAGTACGAGTAAGATTAAAAGTTTGAGTACTGTACTTTGATTTGAGTTGTGAAATAATATCATCTATAAAAAATTTGCTTGAATTAATAAATCTAGCAGAATACTTTTTGGTGAATGCCAAATATAGCCGTTTATACTTTTACCGCTTTGCTCCTTTACAATTTGGTAATATGGCCTGACATAAGTTTTCGATCCGTTGAAATGAGCTAACCCAAACTGGTTATTTTCATTTATAGCAACTGGTATCTACCTATTTATTGTAAAACCATCATCTTGCTTCATCAAAACTACTTTCCAGTATGAAAAAACTTTTTACACTTTTTATAGGGCTTGCAAGCACTACTTGTTTTGCACAAACCCCTTTACTCTCTGAAAATTTTGATTTCACCCCTGGAGATCAGCTTCGTAACCATGGTTGGTATCCTCATAGTGCCGCAGCTACCAATCCATTAATTTCAACTGCAAATGGACTTTCTTTAGCAAGCACTCCTTATTTTGGCTCTGGCATTGGAGGTGCTGCTTTAGTTACAAACACTGGGTCAGACGAGAATAAACCACTTTCAAGCTCAGTAGATACCGGGAGTGTTTATGCCTCATTTTTGCTAAAAGCAGGTGGTGCAGTAACCACTACAGGAAGCGGATATTTTTTCCATTTTGTGGAATATACCAATGTTTCAACGCCTGTTTTTACCGATATTAAAACAGCACACAGAGCAAGAACCTACATAACTACAGGATCAACTGCTGCTAACTTCCGCCTTGGTCTAACCTTTAATTCCAATACAGTTCCAAGTACCGTTGGTACCGATGTAACGGCAGATTTAGATACCAGCAAAACCTATTTAGTAGTAGTAAAGTACACATTTGTTGATGGACCAGATAACGACTCTGTAAGCTTATTTGTATTTGAGGATGGTGATTCTGTGCAATTTGAACCAGCAATACCCACTCTTGGGCCATTGGCTGGAACAGCCGCAGATGCCACCGCTGTTCAAGCTATTGCCCTACGCCAATACAACGCTAGTCAAAATGTTATTGTAGATGGTATTTACGTTCGCAGCGAATGGCGCTTACTTACTCAAGGCACAAATGTTGCCAACAATGCGCTGGATAATCAACTAAAGGTATTCCCGAATCCATTTTCTGGAGGTACTTTATTTATTCGAAATGATAATCCACAACCAATGGATGCTACCTTGTTAGATGTTTCTGGCAGAATAATATTGCAAACACAGGTTAGAGACAATGCAATTGAAATACCAAATCAGGCGCCTGGAATGTACTTTCTTCAGGTGCGCCAAAATGGGAATGTTGCAGTTAGGAAGCTGATTATTCGCTAGTTTAGAAATTTAAGAACATGAAGAAATTTACAGCACGTTTTATTGCGCTCCTTTACTTAGGATTTTGTTTCCTACAAAATAGCTGTAAAACTGAAGATGTTTATCCAACCCTACAATTGGATGTTACCACGCTAAACTTAAACGAAGATGGTGGTGAGATGAAGGTAATAGCACGCTTAAATGGTGCCTTAAATTCTGATTTAACCATACCCTTATCGTTTTCTGGAACAGCAGTTTTAAATCAAAACTACAGCATTTCAGCATCGGAAATTGTGGTGAAAGCTGGGGTAGATTCTGGGTACATAACCATTACTGGAATATCAACTCCAGACACGGCAACTACACAAATCATCATCACCCAAATAGAAATAGAAAAAGTTATACCATTACCGCCCAACTCGTTTACCATAACCATTGTTAGCGCAAACGCAGATAGAGATGGCGATGGGGTTCCAGATATACTAGACGATTGTCCAGATGATCCAGGTCCACCAGAAAACAATGGTTGCCCTTGGTTAGGTTTGCTTATTAATGAGGTACTTTACGATCCAGCCAACGGCCTTGATGGAGATGCCAACGGCGATGGAGTTCGAGATCCGCTTGCAGACGAGTTTGTTGAACTTTTCAACTCCAACCCAGACTTAGACATTTCTGGCTACACCTTATCTGATGCTGCAATGGTTCGTCATACTTTCCCAATCGGAACAATTGTTCCTTCTAAGGGCGTAGTTGTGGTATTTGGTGGCGGCAACCCAACTGGTACTTTTGGTGGTGCCATTGTGCAAACAGCAAGCGAAGGTCAACTTAACCTCAATAACGCTGGCGATGTACTTACTTTAAAAGACCCACAAGGAGCTACTATTGCGGTTTTCGACATCAATGGCCTATCAGGAAATCCAGACGAGGCTTACACTCGGA
>DAIRTB010000357.1:0-3181 GCA_036804105.1 Bacteroidota bacterium
TGGTGCGCCAATTGTTGGCATCAAGTCAAAAGGTGGATCAGCCAAAAATGAGTACCGAAAAAGTGTATATGGGTAAAGGTTTTGCCTTTGGTGCAGGTATACGTTTTACGGCCAATCTAGAGGTATTTGTTTTTTATGCCGATTTAGAGCTGATTTTTGGTGCAGATGTGCTGCTTTCAAAATCGGATGCTGCTTGTAACGGCAATTTCGATTACGGTTTAAACGGTTGGTACGCTAAAGGAAAAGCTTATGCTTACTTGGATGTAGATGCTGGAATAAGACTAAACCTTTGGATTTGGAAGGGCAAATTCAGCATTGTAAAAATGAAGGCAGCGGCAGAAATTCTGGCAGAATTACCAAATCCAACCTATCTAAAAGGCCAGTTTGCCTTGGCAGGATCAGTACTACAAAATTGAAGTTGGGCAGAAATGTGTTTGGGGTAGTGGAAATCCATTTGATGATTTCCCAATAATTGAAGAATTAAAACCAGAAAATAACGAAAAGGGATCTGTTTTCGAAGCACCACAAGCTTCTTTCAATTTCGAAATGGGTGTGCCGTTTAAAATTGTAGATTATTCATCTAACAAAAATGGAAAAGTACGTTGGTTTAAAACCGAAGTTAAAAAAGCAGAATTGGTGCGTGGTTTGCAAGTAACTCCTGGAAAATATCATTTTAACTCAGCGAAAAATGGCATAACATTTATTCCAAACGAAATATTGGAGGAGAAAGTAGAATATACTTTTAAAGTTGAGGCTGAAGGTTTTGAAAAACAAGGCAATAAATGGGTTAAAATTTCGAATGAGCCGATGCGAACTGCTAAATTCAAAACAGATATTGCACCAGATTATATCCCAGATCAAAATTTAGTAAGCGCCTTGCCTCAAATTGGGCAACGCTATTTCCTTCATAAAGACGAACCAAAAGGAAATGTGCGAGTTGGGGTGGGCCAATGCTATCTATTCCAGAAAAAGGAAGACGCCAATTTTACTTATACGTACAAAGTAAAAATCACCAATCTGGAGACCAAGCAAGTACAGTATGTTGATATTGCTTGCAGCGAGAAAAATTTCAGCTACAATATGCCAAACCTAGCAAATGAAACCATATTCCAGTTGGAGATTGTGCGCATCAGCAAGCCTAAAAGCAATATGAATGTAAATAAAAACACACAATATGTTTGGAAAAATGATAAGGGTCAGCCTGTAGCGGAACCACAGAATGTGGGTAATAATGTGCCAAACAAAATGGTAAATCCGAATCTGAAATTGAAAAATAACCAAAATCAGCAGATTAATAAATTTCAAAACAATCTGAACTTGAACTCAAATGCTAACACCACCATGTTGGCTAGAAGGCACAATGAGGTAAAACAAAACCAAATAAGTGGCGGGCAAATAGAAAAGGTATTATTGGTTTACCATTTCAGAACCAGCAAATACAATACTGCAGAAGCAAAATTCAACACCTTTAAAAGCGCTGGCCAAGGGTACATGAATTATTGGCAAAAGGGAATTGCATTTGGTGGCCATTCAAATTTTCCATTCACAACCAGAGTAGAATTCCCGCTTTTGGAAGGTGGAGAAATGATAGATCAATATGATGCATTTGGCTATTACAAAGAGAACTTCGATTTACGGGTTGATCCACTTGTAAAATTGAGCATTATTTGGGGCAACAATGCTTATTTCCAAAAATTAAACTCCAATATTTACGATCGCACTTATAAAAACGAGGCTACCCCAACAAGCACTAAAATCTTTACCACCAATAGATATGGAAAAGATGGCTACGTAGTTTTCGGAAGGAAGGATATGCAGTTTAGTAGAAAGCCAATAGAGGCCATTAAAGTTTGGAATCCGTACACAGAAGGCCCTATTATGTGGGGACTAGCGCAGGAACCCATTTCACCAAAAGGGAAACTAACTCAAGCTGAAATAAACAAAGCTAAAAACGGAATAAAAATTACCGATGGAAATGTAAAGCCTGTAATCCTGCTAAACTACTACCTTGCTGGAATTGCTTTGTTAGATGGTTTTAAGGTTTTCGATAATCATTATGAAAGATGTGGAATTAGCCACAATAAGAGTAAGAAAAATAGGAATGAATGTAGAAGCGACCACGCCTATCCTGCAATTGATAAAATTTCTGCTAGCTCATACTCTAATTTTGGGGTTACCAATCCTTATAAATTACCGGTGGGACAAACCTTTCCATTCAGGATAATTTACAGCTACGACAACCCGAAACCTTACACTAGAGATACCCAATTCACAACCAAATAACTATGAAAACTGGCATGAAATCGCTCATTAGCTTGGCAACAGTTTTGCTAATTTACACTGCAACTTGGGCACAAGAAAATAATACTGCACCAGCGGCTCAGGATACTTCAGAATTCCCAACCGAAGCGTTAAATGGCATAGGCAGATATCACAACAAAAAAGTAGAATTGCGCTGGGCTCCAGGCAGTTTCTCTGGTTGGAATTTGGGAAATGTTGGGGGTTATACCATTCAGCGTCAAGCCTATTCGGGCAACCCAATGTTCGATCCAGAAGCCGAAGCTGTGGATTCAGAATTTGTAAATTATGCGAATGTTACAAAATGGAGCTTGGAAACATTCCAAACAAATGCCACTGATTCAAACGATGTAAATGTGGGTATCGCTATGGAGCTTTTGTACGGTGCAGACCAAGTGCCCCCAGCCACAGGCGGAATGAATCTAATTAAAACCATTCTCGACGATCAAGCCAGAAGACACGCTTTCGCATTACTTTCGGCTGATTTTTCTAAAACTGCTGCGAAAGGTTTAGGACTTTCATTCGAAGACAAAGAGGTGCAGCCCAATAAATTTTACCTCTACAGAATTTTCTTTTCTAAGGAGGAAGAAATGATGAAAGTTGATACGGCTTACATCGCTGTTGATACCCGTTTTGTTTATCGTCCAGATTCCGTAAAACATTGCTTTGTGGAAACTTTCGATCAACAATTGGCCATTTTCTGGACCAGACAAAACGATCTTTCGTTTACAGCTTACGATATTGAAAGAAGCCTCGATAAAAAGAAATGGGAGCAATTAAACGACCGTCCATTTCTAAGCAGCGATGCAACAGATGCACCGCATTTATTTACAGATACCAACCTCATCAACAACAAAACCTATTATTACCGAGTAAGAGGTTA
>DAIRTB010000358.1:0-3175 GCA_036804105.1 Bacteroidota bacterium
CCGCCAATTACGAGCATAAGCGCTTTACCAAGCTAGTAGAACGTTCCGATTTTCCTCAGTTTCTAGTTGATAATCAAATGCTTGTGCAGTATGTTTTTCACTTAGGTGCTAGAACAGATACCGCAGAATTCGATGTTGAATTGCTCAATAAACTGAATTTAGATTATACCAAATCGCTCTGGAACATCTGTGTAGAATTCGGCATTCCATTTTTATATGCCTCTTCTGCTGCCACTTACGGTGGAGGAGAATTGGGTTTTAGCGACGAAGACGATGCTTTATCACCCAAATTAAAACCTTTGAACCCGTATGGTATTTCTAAGAACGATTTCGATATCTGGGCTATAAATCAAGAGAATAAACCCAGTCAGTGGGTTGGTTTGAAGTTTTTCAATGTTTATGGACCAAACGAATACCACAAAGGAAGAATGGCATCGGTGGTTTTTCACGCCTACAATCAGATTGTTGCAAATGGTGGAATGAAATTGTTTAAATCACACAACCCTGAATATGTTGATGGCGGGCAGATGCGAGATTTCGTATTCGTAAACGATCTCTGTAACATGATGCTTTGGCTTATGGAAAACAGAAAAGTTAAGGGCATTTTCAATGCTGGTAGTGGTAAGGCACGCACTTTCAAAGACTTAGCTTTATCGGTTTTCAAAGCTTTAGACCTAGAACCTAATATTACTTTTGTAGACACTCCAGCAGATATCCGAGATAAATATCAGTACTTTACTGAGGCAAAAATGGATAAAATTAAGGATGCCGGTTATGTATCTCCCTTCACTACATTAGAAAATGGAATTGAAGTCTACGTGAATGATTATCTTAGAAACCACGTTTATGCATAAGCGTGCGTTTATAGGCTAACATGAGGCGGAATTTAATTCGGATTTTTATAGTTTTTTCAGTTGTATTATTGGCAATAAGCGCAATAATTGGTTCTCAGGCCAATAAAAGTGGCATTCGAGTACTGAAACTTGCATCTACCGAATTAAGTAAGCACATAAAAACGGAGCAAGATAAATTCTCTAGATTAACTGCCGATTCCACCAAACCTGCAGAAATATTTAAACGCTCATCAACTAGAAATCTAATTTATTTCGAAAAGAAACATTTGGAGTATTGGAGCGGAGATGAGGTTTTTTACGATTCAAGCTTCTTTTCTCTTCCATCAGTTTCCTTTCAAAGATATGCCAAAGGCTTTTTTGTTGTGTTAAGACAGCCCTTTGGAAAAGGTGAATTAGTTAAATTGATTCCCATTCGAACCAATTACCCTTTTGAAAATCAATACCTAAAAAACGAATTTTCCATAACAGTTCCAGGTCAAGAACATTTACGCATTACTGAAGCCAATGCATCTGGCGGTGATCTAGTAAAAGACAAAGATGGAACAGCTCTATTTAGGTTAAAGCTTAACAGAAATGTAACGGAGGTTCAGCTAAATAGTTGGCTTTGTTGGGCAGGATATTGTGCTCTGATTGGTCTTTTTCTATGGATGATGGGGTTTTCTTTAATCATAAAAAAAGAGAATAATCGCTCAATTTTGGGCATAGGAATAATTTTACCAATTGTAATTATCCATTTTTTCGAGCCTTTTTTCGGTTTAGATGCCTTATCGCTTTTTCAGCCAGATCTATTCGCTACTCCTTTTTTAGGAAATTCCTTAGGTGATCTGCTGGTAAATGCATGGGTTTTCATGATTATTTTTCACTTCATCTTTGAAAAAGTTAATTTCCCTGAGCGATTTAATTTCCTAAAAACGGTTATTGCATTTGCAGTCTTTTACTTCATACTTTTCTGGGTTTCCGAAGCGCTTGTGTTACATGCATCGCTCGATATTGGGAGTGATAAAATCCTCAATCTAAATCAATATGGAGTTTTAGCTTATCTTTTATTAGGCGCAATTATTCTTCAACTTTCGAGGGTATTTCATGTATTCATTAAAACCTATTTTAAGGATAATCAATTCAATATTCTATTTCTCAGCGTTATTGCATTTTTCATAACTACTTATTTTACAGATGTTTACTACGGATTGCTTTCCGCAATTCTGTTATTTGCAACCGCATTTTTAAACCTACGTTTAGAGGGTGCAATGCGTAAAAGTTTTCTGCTATTTTCCTTGTTTTCTTTGATGGCAGCAATCAGCATCATCGAAGCTCGCAATATTTTTCTTGAAAATACTTCAAAGGCATACACCAGAAGATTGCAATCGCCAGACGATCCATTGGCCATTTACCTGCTTTCAGAAATGATAGAAAACATGCAGCAGGATAAGGTTTTAATTAATCTACTCACAGCAGGCGATGCCTCTAGAGGATTTGCCATTTCCCGTATTTCGCTCATGTATTTGAATGGATATTTGGATAAGTACCTCTTGGAAAGCATTCAATTTCGAGGTAGAACCGATTTACAAAGCATCAGCTTAGACGAGCTTTTGGCGGCAGATCGGTTTGGGTTGATTGAACCCGAAGCTGTGCGCAATAATTCAGGTTTCAGAATTCAGATTCCATTAATCGTTAATAATCAGTTAGATACTTTGCAGATTCTGCTCGGGCAAAAAGCCATTCGTTCGCAAAGTCCCTTCCCAAGAGTTTTTATTGAAGGCGATTGGCGTGATAGCAGATATGCCACCATGTTCGATTTTGCACGATATTACAAGGGCAAGCTCATCCAAATGAGTGGAAATTACCCATTCGATTCTAAGTTACAAGAGGGAAACCTATCGGAAGAAGCGTTTTTCAAAAATGGGTATCATTTACTTTATACCAAAGCCGATGCTCCAGAGCAAATGATTTTGGTTGCCTGGAAAAATGGTGGATTTCTTAATTTTATTACCCATTTCCTGCTTATTTTATTTTGTGCTGGCATACTTGGGTTTTGGCTGGTAATCAATAGAATTCGCCACAAAAACTACTTAAGTTTTACCTACCGAAGAAGGATTGAAAACGCCATGATTATCTCAGTATCAGGCGCTTTGCTAATTGTTGCTTTGGTTACCATTCAATATACATCCGTAAGAAATAAGAAAATTCAAGCTGCCGAAAACAAAGACAAAGTAAAAGATTTGTTGCCTTACGTGGAGTCTGAGTTGCAAGGTGGATTTGAAAATGGCAAGCTCAGCAATTCTGCGGAGATCAATCTAGCCCAATTGGCCTCAAACTACATT
>DAIRTB010000359.1:0-3162 GCA_036804105.1 Bacteroidota bacterium
AATGAAGCCAGAAAAGTTTGAGCAATTTAAGGATGAGCGAAATTGTGTTCCATTGTTCACCTTTTCAGAATGGACGATGACGAATCGTTTTTCTGAACGATTAAATTTTGTTTCGATTGATGCTGCGGAAATTTCAAAGCCAGATTTCGATTTCAGCATCCTCAATAACAAACCAGTAGTAATTGCGCTATTCACCACAAATTCTCATGCGATGGCATCATTGCGAAGGGGGTTTATCGCCTTAAAGCAAGCTAATTGCGATTTACCTGTGGTGATTTGCAGAAACTTCACCTCAACCAAAGAAGAAGAGTTTCAGCTTTACGCTTCTACCGATGTTGGCACCCTTTTGCTCGATGGTTTTGGCGATGGCGTTTGGCTGAATCATCATCTAAACACAACTGCAGAAAGCATCGATTTTACGAACCGAGTAGGTTTCGGAATTCTGCAAGCCACAAGAACCAGAATCTCGAAAACAGAATACATTGCCTGCCCAAGCTGTGGCAGAACCTTATTCGATCTACAGGAAACCACCGCTAAAATCCGCAAAGTAACCGACCATTTGAAAGGCGTAAAAATCGGCATTATGGGCTGCATTGTAAATGGTCCAGGCGAAATGGCCGATGCAGATTTCGGTTACGTTGGCAGCGGTGTAGACAAAATAACCCTGTACAAAGGCAAAGAAGTTGTGCAACGCAGCATCTCCGCAGACCAAGCAGTTGACGCCTTGGTGGAGCTGATTAAGGAAAGTGGGATGTGGGTGGAGCGTGATTGATGTGGTGATGTGTTGATATGCTGATGTGATGATGTGATGATTCAGCCTTGAAGAACTAGTTGCAGTTTTAAATTTAAATTTAATATGTGTTAATATCTCTAAATATAGCCCACGGTTTCAACCGTGGGAAACGGGTAAATAAAAAATACATTCCAATCACTCATCCCTAGCCCTCCCCACATAAGACCTAAACCCGATATTGGGTTTCTTTTCAGCTGCTAAAAAGTCGTGCTCATCTTGATTATAGATGGAGGTTA
The DNA here is from genome assembly GCA_036804105.1 of Bacteroidota bacterium. Classification (GTDB taxonomy): domain Bacteria; phylum Bacteroidota; class Bacteroidia; order UBA7662; family DAIRTB01; genus DAIRTB01. Next base: position 1,030 of record DAIRTB010000359.1, read on the forward strand.
AGGTCATGGGCGATGTAATCTTAGTTTTAAACCCCAGTTTATCAGATAGTTGTTGTGCTTTATTAACTTCCAGCTCCTTAAATTCGTATTTGGCTATAAGTCGGCCTTTTCGCATAAGTGCGCTGTCAATCTTTGAAATGTCGGTATTGAACGAGCAAATAATTTGGATGTTCAGGCAGTCTGAAAGTAGGCCATCGGTAATGTTTAGTATGGCAGAAACTGGAGAATTGCCATCCTTATCTCTGTCTACTACAATGTTCTCAGCATCCTCAATCACAAATATTGAATTCGGATTTTCAATAAGCGTGGAAATAAGATTTGGATTGGTTATCTCGCTTGCCATGTTTGGCGGCAAAAAAATTACATTCTTTTTAACCGAAGTAATTAGAAACCTAATGTAAGAGGTCTTTCCAGTTCCTGGTTTGCCATGCAGCAAAACCAAACCTTTGCTATTGTTTTTCGAAAGCGCATTTAAAATGGTTTTGTGAATCGGTTGAAAATCGTCGTTATAATTTAATTGGATACTCAATTTAGGCTTGGTTATGCCCAAATAGGTGGTTTGAATTCCGCCCATTCCTGCTGTTAGAAAAAGAATTTCTGGTTTCGCACGCAGCTTCCTTTTCTTGAATTTATTCATACTCTTCAATAATTCCTCTACTTTCTGCAAGGGTGTATCACGAAATAAGAGGGTAAATCTGGCATAATTGGTGTTGAAATATATTATCAAATCTTCGTACAAGAAGTAAAAAGCATCGTCTATTTCAGGTGTTTTACTTTTCCCAAAACAGCGTTTGCTGTAATAACTGTTTTTTATTTCCACTTTATGATGCTCTAAAAGCCATTCCCTACATTTTTTGCAATCAATGTCCATTTCGTTAATGGCATTTGGAATATAATTAAAATGAGCTAAATACAAATTATAAGGATGCAGATATTCCCCATTGTCTGATGCAAATACACTTGAAAAAGGCACTATTAAATTTTTTGAAGAAAGATCGAAATTTTGATCTCCATTGCTTTTATCGTGGTTATTATCTGGTTTCATTTGTTAGGGTAAATAAATGGCAAAAGTAGATTTTAAGAATGAGAAAGAGAGGTTGATAGTAAAGAAAACTTAAAGACGTTCAATTCATCACTTGATTAGGTTAAATAACAGTTAAAAGTACTTCCAAAATAAACTCACTTTCCCAATTGATTTGTTTGAACGAAAATTCCCTCATTTTGCAGATGTTCTATCCCAAATCTAAAAAAAAGAAGTCATTTCAAAATCAATTATCACTCAGGGTTTATTTTACTAAAATACAAGTTTGTATTTTAGTAAAATAAACCCTGAAATTTTCCAAAAGAACTATCCTTTTGTAGTTGCCTCCCTTTTTTATGAAGGAAAATGATTAGAAAGGATTTTTTGGCTTCAGCCAAAATTGGCCATATTTTAAGACAGAGACATATTTTGAAACAGAGACAGGGCATGCCCTGTCTCTACCTAATCGAAAAACCTTCGCTCTAATATTTCATCTAGCCCACCGTGAACTCCTGCGAGTCTGATTACCTAAAATTACACATTAAAAAAAACGGTCAACGTTATTTAGGCATGGACACCATTCTCAATTCTCAATTCTCAATTCCTAATTCTCTTATGCATCACCCAAAAGAAAAGCGGTGGAACTAGAGATAACACCATCATGCCTGGGTAACCGGTTGGCATTTGTGGACTCTCGTCCATGTGCCTTAAAATCTGGTATTTTCTACTAGCTAAATAATGGTGATCGGAATGGCGGGTGAGTTCAAAGAGCATTAAACGACCCAAAAAATGATCGGAGTTCCAGCTGTGTGCAGGAAGAACTCTTTCGTAAGTTTCTGAACCAGTTTTCTTACGCAGTAATCCGTAATGCTCAATATACTGCACGGTCTCTAACAACAAAATGCCGATTAAAGCTGCTGCACCGTAAGCACCTAGAACCTTCCATCCACCGAAAAGAAAAATAAAAACCAGCATAGTAAGCTGAACCAATTGAAATTGAAGCATCTCGTTGCTGTAGTGAAACCAAGGTAAATTGGCTTTGTTCAATCGTCTGTTTTCAATTTTCCAAGCCGAAATATAGGATCCGATAATGGTTCTTGGCCAATAGAAAA
>DAIRTB010000360.1:0-3152 GCA_036804105.1 Bacteroidota bacterium
TTACGATGGAAATTATTTTTTACATGTAAGCAATTATTATAATTATACCCACCACAGAAAAAGTAGAATTTCAATTTCAGGCCTGCATGAATTTATCAAGCACAAAATAGCGGCAATTGAAGATGTTGATCACCGTCGTTGTCACATTGTAGATGCTCATTATTTTAGGGGTAGAATTAGTGCACAGGAAGCACAAGAACGAGAAGGTTTATTGTATTACGATAGAGTTTTTGAGGATATTCTGATGTCAGAATCGGTTGTGACGCATTATTTGCCTATAAAAACGCTTAGCTCAGGCTATAAGCAAGAAAAAGGAATTGATGTTTGGATGGCCCTAGAGGCTTATGAAATCTCTCTTCTGAAAAAATTGGATGTTGTAGTAATTATTAGTTCCGATGGCGATTATGTGCATTTAGTTAGAAAACTTGCTGCAATTGGTGTAAACATAATGGTTTTAAGTTGGGATTTCGAATTTACAAACAGCGATGGAGGGAAAATAATTACTAAAACCTCTGTAGATTTAATCAAAGAATGTACCTACCATGTGCCAATGCATGAAGTAATTAATGAACTTCTTAGCGCAGACGATTCATTTGGTGTAAAATTGTTTTCCAAAGTTGCTTCATATAAAACCCCAAATTTCAATACGGGCGCTCCCATCGATTTCTCCAGGAAAGCTGGTGTTATTTGCAGCCTAAAAAGTGGATATGGATTTATAAAGTATCCGCCAAATAATTTATTCTTCCACCATTCTTCTTTGTTAAATAGCGAGTTTGAAAATATTGCTGAAGGAGATACCGTAAGTTATGTAATTGACCGGAACGATAAAGGCGATTATATTGCTATAGATGTAATGCTAGATCAAAAAGGTAACGGTATTTATAATGGCAACGAAGTCGAAAAATCTGAATTCCTTAATTTAAACAACGATAACTGGGAATACGATTCTGAGCTTTAGCTCAATCCCCCAAAATATAAAATGCCCAATTCTGTTTAAGATTGGGCATTTTTATTTCTGCCTACATTTTCTAAATGCTAAATTTGTTTCTTACTTTTTCGTATGAAGCCAACCCTTGTAATTATTCCTGGCGCTCTTGGTGCCGCAGTACAGTTTAATACACTTAAGCGTTTATTAGCGGATCATTATGAAATCCTTGTTTTCGAAATTCCAGGGTACGGCCAAGACAAACATACAGATGCTTTTAGTATTGGCCATTTTGCTGAAAATCTAGTGGAGGAGTTAAGTAGTAAAAACATTCATCAACCCTTTGTTTTTGGATATAGCATGGGGGCATACATTGCATCGTATGCTGCTTTGAACCTAAATTTCGAGCTGAAAAAATTGTATAGTCTCGGTACAAAATTCTTTTGGGATGAAGCCACTTCAAAAAAAGAAGCTGCAATGCTTAATTACAACATTCTAGCTGAAAAATTTCCGAAATACATTGAAAATCTAAATGCAATTCATGCTGCTGGAGCACAAACTATACTTGAAAAGACAGCAAGCCTGATGCTCGATTTAGGGAAACAGCCTGCTGTAAATCCAACAGATTTAGCCAAAATCAATTGCCCAATTCGGATTGCTGTTGGCGATTCCGATAAAATGATACCATTAGAAGCAGCGCACCAAGTCTTTAAATTTTGCAGCCAAGGCTCCTTTGAGGTGGTCCCGGACACTAGGCATGAAATAGACCGTGTAAACCCGGAACTGCTTTCTCAAAATCTAATTCGATTCTTTAATTGAAAAGTGAATAATGAAATGGTGTCTATGCCTAAATAACGTTGACTGTTTTTGATTTTAGAAACTAGTATGCGTCAGCCAATTCCTAATTCGTAATCACATTTCAATCAGCACATTTCCAATCTTTTCTCCAGTTTCTACATATTTGTAAGCTTCCACAATTTTTTCTAAAGGGTATTTTCGATCGATTAAGGGTTTAAATAATCCCTTTTCTGCAAGATCGGCTAAATAGGCTATTACCTCTGGGTTCATATTTGGAATTGGGAAAAGCACTTTTTTGCTTCCTATAAATGGTTTGAATAATGCTAAGAAAACATTTGCTCCATTCTTTCCTAGTTCGGTAGAAATATAGATGCCATTAGGTTTTAATATAGCTTTGCATTTCTTGAAGCTGCTTTTGCCAACAGCGTCTAAAACGAAATCGAATTTATGTGGTAAAGTTGTGAAATCTTCATTCTTATAATCAATAACCTTATCCACTCCTAATGCTTTTACTTTTTCAATATGCTCCGTTCCACATACTGCGGTAACATTTGCATGCATACTTTTCAATATCTGAATTGAAGCAGAGCCTATTGCTCCTGTGCCGCCATTTACCAAAACTTTTTGCCCACTTTTTACTTTGGCTGCTCGAATTGCGAATAAACCATAATGTGAACCCTCAGTAAGAGCTCCCGCCGTTTCGAAATCAACATTTTGAGGGATATGCCCCATATTTCCATTTTCAGGAATAATCTTAAACTCTGCGTGTGCTCCGAATCTGGCATCGTCAAACCCAAAAATTTTATCCCCAACCTGATATTTAATTACCGTGTTTCCAACAGCTTCAACAATTCCAGAAAACTCACAACCTAAGGTATGGTATTTCGGATTGAACAATCCACTAAAGAATCTGGAAACAAAGTAGTTAGCGCTTCTGAAGCCGCAGTCTGTACGGTTAACTGTTGCGTAAACAATTCGAACTAGTACCTCGCTTGGTTTAGGTTTTGGTTTGGGGATGTCTTTAACCTGCACTACTTCTGGTGAACCATATATGGTGTTGATAGCGGCTTTCATGAATTTTGTAGTTTTTTGGATACCAAATTACGACGCAACATTAAATAAAAAGGTTGCATAAGGAAAATTTACTTAATTAGATTTTTCAATTGCAGACTCCAATTTTTGGGTTTCCTCTTTGAATTCTGGCACCTTTTTACCCAATTTCCAAATAATGAGGTATAATACTAAAATCGCAATTGCAAAGCTGATAAATGGATTCATGCCCAAACCTGTCGCAACTGTTCCTAAAACCATGCTTACCAATCCAACAGAAATAGCATAAGGCAACTGGGTTTTTACATGGCTTAAGTGATTGCATCCCGAAGCCAAAGAACTAAGAATGGTAGTATCAGAAATTGGAGAACAATGATCT
>DAIRTB010000361.1:0-3147 GCA_036804105.1 Bacteroidota bacterium
CTAGGAATCTGATTACTTCTTCTGCATTGTTTTGGGCTTTTTCCATCCGCAGCTCAAGGGTTTCTAAACTGCGTAACAATAGCCAAGCGGTATGCGGACCCGCCATATTGCCCATGGTGTTTCGGGTGGATTTTATTTGTTGAATGTGCTGCGCTTTACCCAAAGTTGCTCCAGCAATTAAGTCGCTATGGCCGCCCAAATATTTGGTGGCAGAGTACATTACAAGATCTATTCCTTGTCTTAAAGGCTGCTGGTAAAGCGGGCCAGCATAGGTATTGTCGGCTAGGGTGATGGGTTTTTGAGGAAGTGCCTCTGCCAAATTTTTAAGCATCTCAAGATCGAACAAGGTGCTGGTTGGGTTGGCAGGGGTTTCAATGTAAATCATGCTAATCTGTGCCGATGTGCCATTTTTTTCCAGTCTTTGCATAATTTCCTCCTGAGTTTCATTGGCAAAAACCGGTTCTAATTTTACCTGCCATTTCGCTAAGAATTTCTTTAGAAGTACATCTGTTCCGCCATAAAGGGGTTCAGTATGTAGAATTACATCGCCAGGTTTGCAGAAGGTCATAACGGTTGCGGTAATTGCCGCCATCCCACTTTCGAAAACAGCAGAAGCTTCTGCACCATCCCAAATACACAGGCGTTTTTCTACAGCTGCGAGGTTTGGGCTATCTAATCTACTGTAGATGTAGCCACTTTCTCCTAAAGCCGGATTCATCTTATGTTGAAAAAAAGCTCCGCCTTGTTCGGCAGTTTCAAATAAGAAGGATGAGGTTTGATAAATGGGCATTTTTACAGACTGTAAATGCTCTTTTGCAGTAAAACCTTCGTGGATGGCTTTGGTGCTTGTTGATAGGCTTCTTTGGTTTTCTCCCGATTCCATGTATTGTTTCTTTAACTTTGTGGCGTGTTCAAAGTTAGTAATCTTAGGTTGATGCAGATTGGTTTGGCCATCTCAATTTTGCTATCTTTTGTAAAACTGTTCGCTTGGTATAAAACCAGTTCTGGCTTAATCTTTTCGGATGCTATGGAATCTCTGGTAAATGTTTTGGCATCTATTTTTGCAGTTTATGCCATCGGCCTGAGTGCCAAGCCAAAAGACCTTTCGCACCCGTATGGACATGGAAAAGCAGAGTTTATTTCAGCAGGATTAGAGGGTGGTTTAATCTTGATTGCAGGCTTGGTTATCATTGTAGATGGGGTTGGCAAAATGCTTTATCCTCAAGAATTATACAACTTGGAGTTGGGCTTGTACTTGGTGGCTTTTGCAGGGTTGGTTAATTTAATGCTGGGTTACATCCTCAATAAAAAAGGAAAAGAAACAAATTCACTTGCACTAATTGCCGATGGTAAGCACCTCATGGCAGATTTCTGGAGCAGCATGGCTCTAATTTTTGGGCTTTTTTTAGTAAAGTTTACTGGGCTTGGTTTTTTAGATGGATTTCTTGCCTGTGGATTCGGCATCTTTATTATGATTCCCGGTTACAAGGTGGTGCGAAAAGCCCTCAGCGGTTTGATGGACGAAACGGATACCAAAATAGTAGAGGAATTGGTAGCGATTATGCAGCAAAATAGAATGGATACTTGGATCGATATCCATAAACTTAGGGTGCAGAGCTATGGCAATGTGTTGCATTTAGATATGCACGTTACTATGCCTTGGTATATTGATTTACGTAAAAATCACGACGATATTAAGCTCGTTGAAAACGCCATTAAAAAGAATTTTAATAGAGAATTGGAGTTTTCGGTTCACTTAGATCCTTGCAGCCCAATTTCTTGTGGTATTTGCAAGGTTGAAAATTGTGCAGAACGTTTGCATAATTTTGAAGGCGAAAAAACTTGGACACTTGAGCTGCTTATGGAAGATGCCAAGCACACTTTAGATTAATTTATTTTATTTTTATGCAGGATACCCATTGGTTGCAAAGAACCAAATTACTTATTGGCGATGAAAAACTAACTCGATTAGCCAATGCGCATGTTTTAATTGTGGGGATGGGCGGCGTAGGGTCTTACGCTGCCGAGGCCATTGCACGATCTGGCGTGGGTAAATTGACCATTGCCGATGGCGATGTGGTGGATCCAACAAATAGAAACCGGCAATTGCCCGCCATGAAATCTACCCACGGTTTATCTAAGGTTGCTTTAATGGCCGAAAGAATTTTAGATATTAATCCGGAGATAAATTTAAAAACGGTGCCTAAATTTCTTGCGGTTGACGAAATGAAGGAATTGCTCGCAGCAGAAAAGTACGATTATGTGGTGGATGCCATCGATAGCATTACGCCCAAATTAACCTTGCTTTCTACTTGTTTTGCTTTGAAAATTCCGATAATAAGTTCAATGGGTGCAGGCGGAAGATTAGACCCAACTTTGGTTAAAGTAGCCGATATTTCAGAATCGTATAATTGCCGATTGGCGCATTATGTGCGGAAGCGTTTGGGCAAATACGGCATTAAAACAGGCATAAAAGTAGTTTTCTCTAACGAGCCTATGCTAGAAAGCTCGCTTATGCTAACAGATGGCAGCAATTTTAAGCGATCTGCCTTTGGTACCATTGCGTGGATTCCGGCAACCTTTGGCTTAACCTGCGCTTCGGTAGTGGTGCGAGATTTAATTGAGTGGCCAGCTGCCAAAACTTTTCCGAGAATGCAGGCGAAGAAGAAGAAATAATCCGTGAAAATCTGAGCAATCCGTGCGCCATTAAATTTTTCTAAGCAGTTTCTTAGACCCAAATGAATCCATCGGATTCGAATCTTTTTAGCATTTAGGGCCACAAAAAATCAACGACTCCAGAGGGGTCGAACAATTTTCAGAATTCCCAAATACAAGAAAATCTTTTCTAGAAAATCAATCCTCCAAAATCTCAGAAAATAACATAATTTCTGGTTGCATCCAAGAGAAAGCTACTTGGCCAGAATTGTAAGCATACACTTTTATAAGCTTATACTGGCTGGAATGGAAACTGATTTCGCCAGCCATGTGGTTTCGGTTATCGTTGGCTATCCATTGCTCGGAAGCGTAGTATCGCTTAGAGGTTATATCTCCATTAATAGAATGCATTTCGAAAACGAGCTCGAAACTTGTCGTCTTGTTTTCTCTTGCATTTGCCCAAGCACTGCCATAAAGTTTATAATTTCCAGT
>DAIRTB010000362.1:0-3132 GCA_036804105.1 Bacteroidota bacterium
GCGTCAACCACCCTGCCGATGATGTCGGCCTTTTCGCTGGCGCCATAAAACATGCAATTTTTATATCCTTTTGTTCTTTTGGCAATGTTTTCATCATCTTGATAAACAAACAACATTCCTTTGTTTTGGGCAACGTAATCGAAGTTTTCTCCTTCAGTTTCAATAATTGCCTCAAAACTCCCGAAGCCTTCTAGGTGTTCTTTGCCTATTGAGGTGATGAGTGCATAATCGGGCTTGGCAATTTCACAAAGGGTTTTCACCTCGCCAACAGCATTTGCTCCCATTTCAATTACCGCAATTTCTGTGTGTAAGGGCATGTTAAGTAGGGTTATGGGCACGCCAATATGATTGTTGAAATTTCCCTGCGTACACCAAGTTTTATATTTCTGCTTTAAAACGGAATAAACCAGTTCCTTAGTAGTAGTTTTTCCGTTCGATCCTGTAATACTTATAACTGTACAACCTACTTCTTTTCGGTGCAAAGTGGCAACTTTTTGGAAGCAGCTCAGAACATCATCCACAAAAAAAACGTTGTTTCCTTTAGTTTCGATTTCCTGATCAACCACCACAGCAGCAGCGCCTTGCTTTAAAGCTTCGTCTGCAAAAAGATTTCCATTAAAATTTATGCCCTTTAAAGCAAAGAAAACGCAGTTTGGAATAATTTTTCTAGAATCTGTACTAAACTTATATCCATTTTCTTGAAAAGTTTGGTATATTCGTTTTATAATTTCCATAAGCTTATGTTATCAACCAAAAATTTTGTAAATGTAGTTATTGCCACGCTTTTTTCGATGGTTCTATTTAACTCTGGGCAAGCTTTAGCACAAAGCGGATTGAATTTCAGACAGATAAATACCATTCCAGGGTTTGGATTAAATAATCAACCCATGTTAAACCCTTGGGTTGGTGCCATGTGGGCGCCAATTTTCATGGAAATGGATTTAAATTTCGACGGTCGGGAAGATTTGGTAGTATTTAATAGAGCAGACGATAAAATTCTAACCTTTCTAAAAGATTCTACTTCTGCGGGTTTTCAATACAAATATTCCCCAGAATTTGAGAATAGATTTCCGGAGTTAACCAATTGGATAATTTTAGCAGATTACAATGGAGATGGCAAAAAAGACATTTACAGCATAAGTACGGGGTTAATTTCGCTTTACAAAAATGTTTCAACCAATGGAGTTTTGGCTTTTACACAAATTTCGACTGGCCTATTAGCGGATTATGGATTTTTCACCTCAAATATTTTTGCATTTTCAAGTGATTTACCAGCCATTGCAGATATAGATTTTGATGGCGATTTAGACATTCTAGCCTTCGATAATTTTAATGAAGGGTTTATTAATTTTTACCGCAATATGTCTATGGAGCGTTACGGTGTTCCTGATTCTTTAGAGTATTTAATTACAACTAAAGATCGTTGTTGGGGGAAATTTTATGAGTCTAGTACTGGAAACGACATTATTCTAAACAGTTTAGACTCTTTGTGTAATGTAATTATACCATTTGCCCCTACAGGGCCAGGTGCTCCAGAAGGTGTTAATCATGTAGGAAGTACCATTACCGCTGTAAATTTTAATAAAGACTCTTTAATGGATGTTCTTATTGGAGATGTTGGGTATTCTAACATTGCGTTGATAACTAACGGAGGAACTCGTTCTTGCGCTCGTGGGGTGGCAAAAGTAATGCAATGGCCCAATTACACCACACCAGTAAATGTTACACTCTTTCCTGCTGCTTACCTAATAGACTTCAATAACGATGGCAAAAAAGATTTGCTTTTCTCTCCATCAGAAACCTTTGAGTCTTTAAAAAATGGGCAAATTGCTGCTTATCAGAATGTTGGGACTGCTACTGATTCGTTTATTTATTTGAAAAACGATTATCTAGAAGACGGAATTTTTGGCACAGGCTATGCATCTGCACCTATCGGGATTGATTTAAATAACGATGGCAAGAAAGATTTACTCGTTGCTACCATGAATCAAGCCAGTATAAGTACCCTACATTATTATCAGAATACAGGAACAACCAATGCACCAGCATTTAAATTAGTTGATACCAATTACCTTAATATTCAAGCCTTAGAATTGTCTTTTCTAGTTCCAGCTGCTGGAGATTTAAATGGAGACGGTAAAACGGATTTACTGCTTGGCACTCGCTTGGGAGATTTAATTTGTTATTACAATACCAGTACTGGAACAGGAATTCCTGCAACCTTTGTGCAACAATCTTTAACCTGGCAGGGAATTAATGTTTTCAGAAATGCAGCTCCAGAAATTGTTGATATTAATAGAGATGGGAAAAACGATTTAATTATTGGCAATAGAGACATCAACATGTATTATTACCGAAATATTGGTACAACCACCAACCCAAACTTCGAATTAGTTACAGATAGATTTTTAAAGGTTGATGTGGCTCAGTATGAAAATACAAGTTTCGTAATACCTAGGATTGCAGATTTAAATAATAATGGAGATTATGATTTGGTAGTGGGTTCTGAGCAAGGAAAGCTGTTCTTCTACCCTGATTTCGAATCTAGATTAAACGATTCAATTATGCCTGCAACCCAAATAATCTATGATTCTTTAGCTCAAATGGCTGTTCAGAAAAGATTTGGTTACAGACTTGCGCCTTGTATTTTCGATTTTGAGGGAGATGCTTTCCCAGATATAATTTTTGGCAGTTATAGAGGTGGGCTACAATTATTGAAAAATTATAGCTCCATCCCTACAAACGTGAATAATATGACTAGCGAATTTGATTTTATTGCATTCCCAAATCCTACGAAGAATACATTAACACTTAGGTTTAATACAGATGTGAAACCACAAATTTCTTTGTACGATCTAGCTGGCAGAGCTTTAATTCGTAAAACAGCTAATGATTTTTCAGTAAACCATACAATTGATTTAGAGCCATTTGCAAGTGGAATATATTTACTAGAGGTTAATATAGAAAGTAGAAAACAAACTATCAAGATTGTAAAAGAATAAAATAATCAGCTTTTATAAAGCAATTTTTTTGTAATGTATTGATTTTCAAACACTTTTGGAATTTTTTATAAGTTTGTTAGATTTGGTAAGGCATTTAAATTAAACTGTAAATCTTACCAATATTGCTTCA
>DAIRTB010000363.1:0-3130 GCA_036804105.1 Bacteroidota bacterium
CGAGAATTTCCATTGCTTTCTTTTCAGCAGAAATGGTGTCTTTCAGTTTTAAATGAAGTTTTATGATTCGATCTCGAACTGGCATTTCCACCAGTTTTTCGTACAGACAAATGGCCAAATCGAAATCTGCTGTTTTAGCGGCTAACAAAGCCATTTTCTCAATAACACGCTCAGCATCAGCAATACTAGAAGCAAAAGTAGTAGGGAAGCTCTTGCAAAATTCTAAGTAATTGCTAGGTTCAATGTTCGCAATTATGCCGCTGAAATTAGAGCGCACGATGCTGTAGAAATAGGCAGATTCGAATTCAATTCTACTAGTGTAACGAGTTTGATATTGTTTGCTATCCTGATATTGAACATGCCCAAGGTCTCGAACCACAAAGCGTTCTTGAGCTTGGAAATGATTTCCAAAAAAAAGGAATTTAATACTAGCAATTATTTCAGGATTTCTCAAGGAGAACCATTCTTGTTCTAAGGTTAGAATCTCAAAAATGGCTTGAGATTTGCATTGCTTCATTATGGAGGCAATTACCAATTCTTTTTTCAGAGCACTTATGTTGCTTAAAAGAAACATTTGCTTCAATTGCGTTTTGGTGAAGTAATTCAGCCAAATCAGCAAGTCGTTATCATCCTTAATTTCGGCTGATTCAACAAATCCAAGATTTAAAAGCTGCTGAAGATTTTCTTGGATTTCGGTAAGTTCATTATACTTCCAATCGTCTAAGCGAAGGAAGATTCTTTTTCTATTGATGATGCGCACTAAAAGCGCTTGCTGTTGGTACGTTAATGCTTTAAATTTTTCAATCCACTCAATTTCTGTATCGTTTAGGATGTGTTGGTAATAGTTACAAACGTGGGCAATAATTTCTTCGAAATGATCTAAGTAATAGAACTTGGGTAAAATGGTGGGTTTATTACTGGAATCATCAATCATTCAGAGAGGGGTTGGTTGGGCAAAAATAGGTGGTTTTTGAACACGATTATTCACAAATTGTATGTTTTTTAATTGGGTTCATGAGACGCTGCGCTCAGTTTTATTGATTTCTTAGAAGAACAGGATTGTATGTCTGAATCAGGATTATCAAGATTTAAGGATTTACAGGATTCTTGTGCAAATCAGGAATGTCTGTACTTCGTCGTTGCGGGTAATTGTCTGAATCAGGATTATTCACCCCTTTTAATAGTTTTTCAAATGCGTTCATGAGACGCTACACTTAGTTTGCAGGATTTAGGGATTTACTGGATTTTTCTATCCTCCCTATTGCAGACTCGACCCGCAATCTCTTTTTGAATCAGAATTAAAGGATTGTTATTACTCAAATTGTCGGTTCTATTCTACAAATCCTTTGGGGCTATCAAACAAGTTTCTAAGAGTTTCCTGTTAAACTTAACCTGAGTTTACTGGTCACTGAGCCCGTCGAAGTGGCCGATTCTGCACTAAACTAATAAATAGATTAACTGCTAACCCGCCTTTTATTGTAGATCTGAATGGTTTTAAAACCAACGAAGACTAAATAAATGGAAAGGAAAATTTGAATGGGAATAAGGATGGTTTTGATTTTCCAAAATGTTTTATTGGATTCGTAATCATCCCTAAATTGTGGAAGAGCAGTCCAACCTGAATAGCCAAGGGGTAAATCGCCGAATATTTGGTTAAACCAAACAAGATGTATAAATATATAAGCACCTAAAATTATTGAAATTAGATTTACTATTACTACGTCTAGCTTTCTTATTATGGCTTTGACTAGGTATGCAATAAAAAATATGGGTAATATTATTGAAAAAGTAGTAAGACCTGAGGGAATAATAAAATAGGAATCATGCAGGTTAATATCAATGGTAGAATTGGTAAAACCTCGCTTACCAAGTACTAAATATGCCATTAGCAATGAAAATAGTAATGTCTTTAGAAAGAAATAGAGCTCTTTGTTTTTCATGGTTGTGGAAAATAATTTGGATTAGATCATCCATTCGCTATCCAATTTCTCCAAATCAGATTCTGAAATTGTATTTCCAATCTCTATATCTTTAAGTCCTATCTGAATCATTTCGATTTGGAAAGAATTAAGCTCATTTTTTTCTTCCTTTTTTGATGTGTCGAAGATTTTACTTATTTTATGAAGAAGGTCTTCATTCTTAGTTTTAAGAATTTGGTCTATAAGCTGATTTCTCAAATCGTTGAGTGTTTTCATTTTATAAATTTAAGGAAGTTTCTTGATTTATGATTTGGACACTAATTAATCTAGAAAATTTAGTTTCGGTGGTTTGGCGAGACGCAATCTTGATAAATCCACTCGGCAGATCCGAGCATTGCCTTTGTGGAAAAATTATTTTTCAATCAAATTTCAACATAATACTTACTTTACAAAATACTTACTATATTGCCTTTGAATTTCAAGTTTTTTAAAGTTTAAATACGTAGCCTCAATTTTATAATCGGGTTCATAAAAACTGCATTAAAATTCAGAAATTAAGTCAAACAAATTTTCTATAGTCAAGAATAAATAAACCATAACAAGCTGAATAAATGAAGAAAACTTTTTTTACTTTTATTGCGATTACATTCGCTTATGTCGCTTTCGCTGGTGACATACTTACATTAAACAACCAAATGATTTTTGAAGGAAAGGTTATTAAAATTAAAGACTGCACTGTTGTATTTAAAGCTGAAGGCAACAAATACATTATACCGGCAGCTGATATTTTTTCTCTTGAATTCGAAAATATCGAAGATCCAGTATATAAAGACTATATCGAAGTGGCTGATTTAACAGAAAATAAATGTTTAAAGGGTCAGTTGGATGCAGAAAATTATCATGGTAAAAAAGGTGGTCATTATGTTTTAGGTTTATTGTTTGGGCCTTTTGCAATGATTGGAACTGCATTAGCAAATCCAACCCCAGACAAGGGCAAAAGAACTTACATGATTTCTCAAAATAAAGAGCTTTTCAACGATTTAGAATATTTGAGCTGCTATAAAAAGAAAGCGAAAGGCCAATTAATTGGAATGGAGGCGCTGGGTTGGGGTACTTGGATTTTGCTTATCCTTATTTTTTAATTTGACCAGAGATTATCATCGCTAAGGTAACTTTCTATCTATCATTGAATTTTCTGATTTTGCAACTAA
>DAIRTB010000364.1:0-3126 GCA_036804105.1 Bacteroidota bacterium
ATTATGCCAATGGTTTTTGAAAATAACTCAACTCCCGATGCATAATTCTTCTTCAATTTGTTGAATTCTGTAGCTCCAGATGAAGGCATTTCTCTGTTAGAAAGTTGTAACATTCTGCAAATGGTAAACAAATGGCCAAAAACCAATTCTGCCACAGAAATGGAAGATGCTGCCGGCGTATTTACCACTGCTAATCCTTTTTCACGAGCATAGCTAACATCGATATTGTCCATGCCAACACCTGCTCTGCCAATTACTTTTAACTGCGGATTGGCATCAATCAATTCTTTACGAACCGTAGTTGCAGATCGTACAATTATACCGTCGAATGCATTTAAACCAGTTGGCAAATCGGCTTGAGCAATCTTATCGGTTACAACTTCAATTCCTGCTTCTTCAATTATTTTTTTTCCGGCGGCGTCTATGCCGTCGTTTGCTAATACTCTCATTTATCCAAATTTAGTTTCGAAGGTTTTCATTGCATCTACCAAAGCTTGTACGCTTTCCAGCGGCATGGCATTGTAAATTGAGGCTCTAAATCCACCAACTGAACGGTGACCTTTCAAGCCATCAAGGTTTGCTTGTTGGGCAAATTTGTCGAACAATGGCGTATGTGCATCATCGTTACAAACAAAACAAGCATTCATATTTGAGCGATCTTCCACAGCGGTTGTGCCTTTAAACAAAGGATTGCGTTCAATTTCTCCATACAGTAAATCTGCTTTTTGTTGATTTACCTTTTCAATCCACTCAACGCCACCATTTTTCTCCAACCATTGTAGGGTTAACATAGAAACGTAAACCGCAAAAACCGGTGGCGTGTTGTACATAGATTCTCCGTCGATGTGGATTTTGTAATCTAACATGGAAGGGATTTTTCTTCCGTTTTTGCCAAGCAATTCGTCTTTAACGATGGCAAGGGTTGAGCCTGCAGGTCCCATATTTTTCTGAGCACCGGCGTAAATTAATCCGAATTTAGAAACATCAATCTTTCTGCTGAAGATATCTGAACTCATATCGCAAAGCATGGGAACAGGAGAATTTGGGAATTCTTTTACTTGTGTTCCGAAAATGGTATTGTTAGAAGTGATGTGGAAATAATCTGCATCGCTCGGAATCTCATAATCTTTTGGTATGAAGTTGTAGTTAGCATCTTTGCTGCTAGCCAAAACTTTTACATTACCCAACATTTTTGCTTCTTTGATGGCTTTGTTTGCCCAAGTACCGGTATCGGTATAAGCTGCGTAACCATCAACACTTAGGAAATTGAAAGGCGCCATAGCAAATTGGGTGCTAGCTCCACCTTGAACAAAAACAACAGAATAGCCTTCTGGAACACCTAAAAGGCGTTTTACAAGCGCAATTGCTTCATCCATAACTGCTACATAATCTTTGCTTCTGTGCGAAATTTCCAGTAGCGATAGGTTAAGGTTGTTGAAATTAATGCAAGCGGCAGCTGCTTGGTTAAGAACTTCCTGAGGAAGAATGCCCGGACCGGCACTAAAATTATGGACTTTGGCCATAGCGTTATTTTTTGATTTGAGCAAAGTTAAAACACTTAGGTTATGTTATGGAGTAGAAAGAAGATTTTTTTAAGAATGATTTTGGATGATGTGGTGATATGGTGATTAGGTAATGTGATGATTAGGTGATGTGATGATTAATTGATATGGTGATTTGATCCGGACCTCGTATGGGCGGACCTACGTGTCCGCCCATAGCGATGGTTTGCGAGAGGGTGTAATTTAAACTGTGTCAAGGTTAAAAAAGACTACCTTAACCAAAACACAGTAAAATGGAAAATAAGAGCAAGAAGTTTGAATTTGATTATGATGCGGTAAAGGATGAAGCCCTTTCCCAAATACTTAGTGGTAAATCATTATTCGGCAAGGGCGGTGCATTGGCACCACTTTTTCAATCCTTTATAGAGGCAGCACTGGAGGGTGAAATGGCTGCTCATATGCAGGCAGAACAAGCCTCTGGTGGTCTTCCAAATCGTCGCAATGGCTATGGCAATAAGCAGCTGAAGACAAGTGCTGGTACTATAGAGCTAAGTACACCAAGAGATAGGACTGGTAGCTTTGAGCCAGAAATTGTAAAAAAAAGGCAGACGATATTAGCTGACAGTTTAGAGTCAAAAGTGATTGGAATGTATAGTGTTGGAATGAGCTTAAGAGATATTTCCAGTTATATCGAAGAAACTTATGATACGCAAATTAGTCATTCAGTTCTGTCAGAAATAACAGATCGAGTATTACCAGCTATTCGATTATGGCAAGAACAGCCACTTGATCAAGTCTATACAATTGTGTGGCTTGATGCTATGTATTTCAAAGTTAAGAACGACAGTGGGCATGTTGTTACTAAATGCCTCTACAATGTTCTAGGGATTGATTTAGAAGGATATAAGCATTTGTTGGGCATGTATGTTGCAGATGTTGAGGGGGCAAGATTCTGGCTCGGTGTATTAACTAATCTTCAAAACAGAGGCTTAAAGGATATCCTTATTGCCTGCATAGATAACTTATCTGGGTTTGAAGAGGCTATTGCAAGTATATATCCAAGAACGGAAGTTCAGAGTTGCCTTGTTCATCAGGTGCGAAACACAATAAAATATGTAGCATACAAAGATTCAAGGGAAGTGATAAGAGATGTTCAAAAAATTTACAAAGCTGCAAGTCAAGAAATAGCAGAAACATATCTTGACGATTTCGAACGAAAGTGGGGTGAGAAATACCCCATCGTAATAAAATCATGGCGTAAAAACTGGCATAAGTTAAGTACGTTCTATAAGTTTAGTTCAGAGATTCGGAGATTGATTTATACTACGAATCCAATAGAGGGATTCCATAGACAATTAAGAAAAGTCACCAAAAGTAAAGGTGCTTTTACAAACGACATGGCACTTCTGAAATTAGTTTATTTGGCATCTCAAAAATTTATGAAGAAATGGAATAAGCCCCTTACAAATTGGGGTTTGACCTTTCAACAATTAAGCATTATATTCGAAGGAAGGATGCCAGGAATCCTTTAAAAAATTTTGGGGGAGGGAGAGTCTTTGGGGCTAGCCCCAAAGACTCTCCCTCCCCCAAAAGCCCCCTTGACACAGTTTAAATTACACTCCCA
>DAIRTB010000365.1:0-3124 GCA_036804105.1 Bacteroidota bacterium
GCCTTCATCTGGAGCTACAGAATTCAACAAATTAAAGAAGAATTATGCATCGGGTGTTGAGTTGTTCTCGAAAACCATTGGTATAATTGGTTTCGGTAAGATTGGTCAGGAAGTTGCTAGAATTGCACATGGCGTTGGGATGGAAGTTCTAGCAGCAGATATCATTTTCGAAAACGCAACCACTAAAAAAGAATACAACCAAGCTTTCCCACACATTACCATTGTTAGCAAAGACGAAATTTTAGAGAAATCAGATTTCATCAGCTTGCACACCCCAATGTTAAAAAGTGGACCGATGTTGGCTGCCGCAGATTTTGCGAAATGTAAAGACGGCGTAGGCATTATAAATTGTTCACGTGGTGGAATTATTGAAGAATCAGACCTTCTTGCAGCCTTAGAAAGTGGCAAAGTTGGTTTTGTTGGATTAGATGTTTTCGAGAACGAACCAACTCCAGATCCTCGCTTATTAAATCACCCAAAAATATCTGTAACCCCGCATATTGGTGGCTCCACGCTTGAAGCGCAAGAGCGCATCGGCATTGAGTTGGCTTACAAAATTGTAGACGCTCTTAAAAAATAAAATGCCAAAAATTAGAGCCTTCAGAGGCATAAGACCACATCGGGATTATGCCTCTTTTGTTATCTTAGATAGAGATCATTTACCGCCAACGTCTGGTCCTCAGATAAAAAAAGGGCCAAATCCATTCTCCTTTCTGCATGTTTTAGCTCCTGCAAATCCAGAAGGTGGAGGCGATAACCAAGCTGCAAAAGCGAAGTTCGATTCGTTTATGGCAGAGGGGATTTTTATTCAAGATAATCAGCCATCGCTCTATATTTATGAAGCAATTCAACGGGATTTTTCTCAAAAAGGCGTAATTGGACTTGCTTCCGTTGGCGATTACAAAAGCGGAAAAATCAAGAAACACGAGCACACTCGAGCCGAAAGAGAGCAGCAACTCGCTCAGTTTCTGATGGATATTGAGCTCAATACAACGCCAGTGTTGCTTACCCACGCTTTCGATCAAACCTTAGAAGACATCCTCTTCGAAGCGACCAAAGAAAAAGCAGATTATCACCTCTTTGCCGATGATACCGAATTCAATCTTTGGATTATTGACCAAACTACAATTATTGCTCAGTTAGAAAAATGCTATGCCGAAATGGAAGCATTTTACATTGCCGATGGTCACCACCGAGCTAAAAGTGCCGAAGTAGCAGCAGATAAACTTCAGGCAGAAGAAACCGACGAGGCTTATTGGTTTAGTGTGATTTTATGTGCTGCAAATCAACTGAAAGTGTTCCCATTCTACAGAGCGCTGCAAAATACTGGGTTAAGCAAGACAGAGATAAAAGATAGGTTATCAGCAAGTTATCAGCTAAAACCAGTAAACCTTACGCAGGCATTTTATCAGTATCTGCCAGAACAACATTTTATTGTTTATTTTAAGGATGATGCTTTTGAGCTCATTCCAAAGGCTGTGCTCAAAATTGAAGCGGAATTAGACAAACTCGATGTGAGCATTTTACAGAAATATGTTTTGGATGAAATGTTCGGAATCACCAATCCAAAAACCGATAAGCGATTGAGTTTCGGAAGTAAAAACATCCCGATTGATGCATTTCAAGCGCTTCTGCAAAAACCAGAAACCGATAGTATTTTTCTAACCCGTGCACCACTTATTGAATCGATGTTTAAAATTGCCGATTTAGAGCAGGTTATGCCGCCAAAAAGCACAAGTTTCGAACCAAAAATAAAAAGCGGCATTGTTTTGCACCACATAAATGGATAAATTCAATCTAAATAATTTGAAAAGCATAACTTTAGCTAAAACTTTTCGTTGTAAGAAATTATGCGCTTAAAGGCACTTCTAACATCCTTAATTCTAATTGGCAGCTTAACAGCAAATGCGCAGATTGCAGGCAGATCTACCTACAATTTCCTGAATTTAAATCCTTCAGCAAGAGTGGCTGCCCTTGGCGGTTCATCGGTTAGTTTCGATAAAGACCTCAATTTTGCCTATTACAATCCGGCGGTTTTACACGATCGAATGGACAACCAGTTGATTCTGAATTTTGTAAACTTCTTCAACGATATCAAATTTGGGAACGCCGGTTATGCCAAGGATTTCGGCAAATTGGGCACATTTGCAGCGCAGGTTATGTACATGAATTATGGCGATTTCGAGCTTACCGATCCAACAGGAACTAAACAAGGTAACTTTACAGCAGCTGAATACAATTGGCAGTTAAGTTACGGAAAGCAAATAATTGAAAAATTTCATGTTGGTGCTAATCTTAAGTTAATTACCTCACAGTTAGAAAGTTACAGATCAGTAGGCATTGCTACGGATTTAGCTGGTATGTATGTTGATACTGCCAATAAATTTAGCGCAAGTGTACTTATACGCAATGTTGGCACACAATTAAGCACCTACACTGAAGGCAATAAAGAACCACTTCCTTTAGATATTCAGTTGGGTATTTCCAAGCAGTTGAAATACGTTCCGCTTCGGTATAATGTGGTTTTTCACAACCTCAACAGGTTTATGCAATTGCGCTACGACGATCCAAACGACGAGTTTTACAAGGAGCGGAAATTGCTTTCAACAGGTGAGGAAGAGATTGACACCAGAAAATATGTGGTAGATAGAATTGCTCGCCATTTAACCGCAAATGCCGAGTTTTTATTTACCCAGAATTTCAATATCCGCTTGGGTTATAACCATTTACGAAGAGCAGAATTAGGCATTCCAGACAGAAACGGTTTCAGCGGATTCTCATTCGGCTTTGGCTTTAAGGTAAGTAAATTCCAAATAAATTACGGCAATGCGGGCTACAGCCTCGTAGGTTCCAGCCACCATTTCGGAATCTTGGCTAATCTGAACGATTGGAAAAAGTAGGGTTACGCTCAATTAGCAGTTTCCTAATCACCCAAAAAAGAACAACCGCTACTCCCCCGCCAAATACCCCAGAAAATTCTGGATGGCTAAACCTCTATGCGAGATTTTGTTTTTATCTTCCATGCTGAATTCTGCAAAGGAGATATCATATCCATAGGGTTTGAAAACGGGGTCGTAGCCGAAACCGCCTTTGCCTTTCCTTTTGGTTAGAATTTCACCTTCCA
>DAIRTB010000366.1:0-3123 GCA_036804105.1 Bacteroidota bacterium
AGAATGGATACAAGTGTATACGTTCCCAGTTTAATTGGATTAACCCTTGCTGATGCAGAAAAAGTTTTATGGGATAATTTATTGGATTTAGGTTCTGTTATTGGAAACGATTCTACAATAACCGACCAGAAAAGTGCGTTTGTTGTTCAACAAAAACCGATGGAAGATCCTAACGATATGGTAAAAGCCGGTTCGATAGTAGATGTTTGGATAGGAAATATTCAACCTCAGGTTATTGAAGAATCTACTGAAGATCAACCCTTTGAAAACGAATGAAAATTAAATTATTTTTACTTTTAAGCTTTTACACGCTTTTTTCTTCTGCACAAGAAGTTCTAACGCCTTTAAAATACAATCCAACCTTGAAAATGCAAGGTTTAGATCTCAGTCTTAGAATTGCAACTACACTAGATACTTTTAATCTTCCTTTTATAGACGATTTTTCTAAAACAATGGTTGTTCCAGACCATCAGAAATGGACAGATAGACGAGTATTTATTAACAGAGATTTCCCAGTAAATCCGCCAACAATAGGAGTTGCTACTTTCGATGGCTTAGACGAATTGGGTAATCCATACAACATATCATCGCCAAATAATTATGGCATCTCAGATTTTCTCAGCTCGCAAGCTTTAGATTTATCGGGAAACTCTGCAAGCGATTCGCTCTATTTTTCTTTTTTCTACCAACCTCAGGGCTTGGGCGAAATGCCAGATCCTGCTGATTCTTTGGTACTTCAATTTTTAGATACTGGCGGCAATTGGATTAGGCAATGGTCAACCCCTGGGTTAACGAATAGACCTTTTCAACAAGTTTTAATTTCGGTTAGCAATCCTATTTTTTTTCATGGTGGATTTCGGTTCCGATTTTTCAACTACTCATCTTTAACTGGCAATTTAGACCATTGGCATTTAGATTATGTTTATCTAAACATTGGTAGAACACAAAACGATTCTCTTTTAAGTGATGTGGCGCATGCTAGTAATCCGGTTCAATTTTTAAAAAGGTACAGAGAAATGCCTTGGGATCAATTTTTGGTTCTCGGCAACGCCCAATTAGTAGATTCGCACAGTGTTGTAGCAAGAAACTTAGGCCCAGCTAGAAATACGCAGTACAGATACGAGTTGTTTGATTTGGAAAACAATACTTCTTTGTTTGGCACACAAGCTTTGAATTTCAACTTCAACTCACTAACGGATAATGTTTTTTCTTACCCTATGTTTACCTTGCCAAGTACACCTGCAACAAAGGCCACATTCGAAGTAAGATATTTATTAACTGCAAATCCAGATATTTCAAGATCTAACGATACGCTTCGACACATTCAAAAATTCAGAAATTATTATGCTTACGATGATGGAACTGCAGAGTATGGGTATGGTTTAAATTTGCCAACGGCAAATCTGGCTATGAAATTTGTTTTGAGTAAGCCTGATTCCATTCGTGCGGTGCAAATGTTTTTCACCCAAATTGCCCAAAGCGCCTTTAACGAATTATTTGCATTGAGAATCTGGAGCAGTTTAACGGAGCCAGGGACCTCAAATCCCACCAACCTTATCTACGAGAAAACCTTTTTAAGGCCAACCTCTCAAGACAGCATCAATTTCTTTCAAACCATCTTTTTAGATTCTGCAATAGCAGTAAGCGATACGTTTTATGTTGGTTGGGCGCAAGGAAGTTCTAACTTATTAAATATTGGGTTAGATAGAAATACACCCGCAAATAGAAACTTGTTTTTTAATGTTACTGGTTCTTGGCAAAGGTCTAATATACAAGGTGCTGTAATGATCCGTCCTTTAATGCAAGGTCCCCTTTTTCCCGTGTCTACTCCAGCTTTAACAAGGGAAATAAAGTTTTCCATGTACCCAAATCCAACCAATGGAATGGTGCGCCTAGTTCTTGATACCAACGAGGATTTCAACTACCAAATTCTAGATTTGCAGGGTCGAGTTGTTGCCCAAGAAACTGTTTTTGGAGGCCAAAAAGAGCTGAATGTTTCAAATTTGGCTAATGGCTTGTATCTTGTACAAGTTTCTAATGCTTCGGGTTTTAGAACTACCCAAAAACTAATGGTTCGACATTGAATTTAAGAAAGCTATATTTGAGAATACCAGCGCCTATGCGCTTTGTAGCTCGTAAATTTTGGTATGCACCAAGCGATACAATTAACAGATTTCGCTTTGGTAAACAGCAACTTTGTCCGCCGAGAAGCTTAATATATACAGGTGGCGGAGATTTTATTAAGCTCGGCAGACGCACGTTCCAGTTAATTCAAAATCATGTTGAAGTAAAACAGGATGCACAGATTTTAGATGTGGGCTCAGGCATTGGAAGAGTAGCCATTCCGTTTACAGAATACCTGAATGAAAAGGGAAATTACCAGGGATTCGATGTGGTTAAGATTGGGGTAGATTGGTGCAAAAAGCATATTTCAAGCAAGTTTCCCAATTTTCAGTTTCAGTATGTACCCTTAGAAAACGATTTATACAACTCTAAAGATAACCATAAAGGGTATTACAAATTTCCTTATAGTAATGAACAGTTCGATCTGGTAATTCTAAATAGTGTTTTTACGCATCTATTGCCAGATATTACAGAGAATTATCTGCAAGAAATTTATAGAGTGTTGAAGCCTGGTGGCGCATGTTACGGAACATTTTTTCTAATATCAGACGAGTACAAACCTGAAAATAAACCAGATTTTACCTTTAAACATCGCTATCCTGGATATGGGTTTATGGACGATAAAGTGAAGTCTGCAAACGTAGCATACGAATTACCTTTTTTAGAGCAAATTTCTGGAGCACTAAAAATTGAGAAGGTGGTAAATGGGTTCTGGTATTCAAAAGTAAAAAACGCTGAAAACGAATTCCAGGATATTGTAATTCTTAGGAAGTAGTTTTTTTATTGCGGATTTTTAGCCTGCTACATCAACAAACCCAATAATGCCCCTGCAAACGAGAGTGATACTTTAAGGAAGTTAAACTTGTGGTTTTCGGTAGATTCGAACAGAATCGTAGTAGAAATGTGCAGGAAAGAGCCTGCAACCAAAGCGGTAATTATTCCAAATGAAGAGTTTGCAATATGTCCATGCGCATAAACTTCGAATGGTATAAATGAACC
>DAIRTB010000367.1:0-3119 GCA_036804105.1 Bacteroidota bacterium
GGATGTTGGTATAGTTTTGGTCGTCGCCCACTGTTGTTGCCAAAATCCAAAGAAACATAAGAGAAAGCTCTCTTACGGCTTGGTTTTCGTGGTGAGTGGTTAGAAAAAAACCTTGAGCTGCGAGTTCTGCTCTATTCTGGTTTAAATAAAGATTATAAAAGGTAAGTGCATATTTTTTACAAAGTAGGCTTAAACTAAAGGCCGTTTCTAAAGAATGGTTGTCTCTTTTAAATATTTTTCCGAACATTTGTAAGCATATGAGCTGATAAAACTAATAAAATATTTTTTTACAACTAAAATAGATCTGCCAATATTGGTTAATTGTCTTTTAGATGGCTAGAAAATCTTAAAAAACAAAACTCAAATATTAATTGATATATCTTTGCACCATGACTGTTGTTTTAAAAGAGCTGAGCAAAATTCCCAAAAACATCAGGAAAACCTACAAAATGGTGGAGAATATTTCACCAAAAGTTGCTGTAGAGTTAGCCATTAAAGTTTTTCTAACGCCTGTTAAATTCCCTGTTCCAGAAAGAGAAGAGCATTGGTTAGAGAAAGCTGAAAAGATCCAAGTTGATTTTAACGATGAAGTACTGAATACTTACCATTGGGGCTCGGGAGAAAACACCATTCTTTTGGTACATGGATGGTGTGGAAGAGCATCCCAGATGGGTTTTATTGCTAATCATTTAGTAAAAGCTGGATATAAATGCATTGCTTTAGATGCTCCTGGACACGGAGAATCTAAAACAAAGCGTACCACAGTTTTAGATTTTGTTGCAGCTATGCAGGCAGTTAATCTTAGTCATGGTCCATTTTTCGCAATCGTTGGTCATAGTCTAGGTGGCGTTGCCTCGTTTTTAGGAGTTGAAAGCGGAATTCAGGTTAAAAAGTTAGTGAGCATTAGCGCTCCCGCTAGCACATCGGAAGCAGTAATCAGGTTTCTAGAACAACTGGAAGCTAAACCTGGAATGGCAGAACGGATGTTGAAGAAAATGAGCAATCAGATTAAAGGCGATGTAGATATGCTATCGGCTGCTAAAATTGCTCAAAGAATTGCCGTTCCAGGATTAATTATTCATGATGCTGAGGATAAGGAGGTTCCCATCTCGCAAGCAATTAGCGTTGCCGATAATTACGAAATGGCTCGTTTGGTGAAATGTAAAGGACTTGGTCACCGAAAATTATTATTCAGCCCAGACATTTCTCAGCACATAATTAAGTTTCTGAACGAATAATTCTAACTCAAAACATTCTCTATGATTACAAAACCACACTTGCTATTAATGGCCTGTCTTTTGCTTGCCTGCGGAAGAACATCACCCGAAAAGAAAAAAGAAGAAAATACACTTTTGGGTTTATGGAATTTGCAACTTATGGAGTTGTTTAATGATGAAGCAAAATCGTTTTTACCGTACAAAGATGGTATGCAAGGATATGTTTTGTATGAAGGCTCAGCTTATTCATCCTTGGAAAAATCGGGAAATATGGCTTTATATTTAGCCACAAGAGATTATCAAGATTTCGAACCGCCCTTCTTAAACTTTTCTACCGAAATTGGAGATTCAGCTTTAAAACATCTTACCAATAACTACTTTTATATGGCAAAATACCGGCTTTCAGGAGATACTGTTTATCACCGTAAGTTGGTGCATACCAATCCTGCGGAATGGAATCAGGAAGTAAAAAGGAAATTTTTCTTTGCTGGAGACACTTTAATACTGGAGACTTTTCCAGATGAAAAGCGATTTTTTAGATTGAAGTTTCTGAGGTAATTTGTTTTGTAACAGCATGATATTTAGCAAAGTATAGGTCTTTTGTTAAATTGATACACATAAATGATTCTCAATTCTTAAATGGCGTTAAATTTTTTACAATTGCAGGTGTAGTTTATAATAAGTCTTTAAATTGCAACCAAGAGTTATGATTTTGAGGCCAACCACATTCCTATATAGTCTTTTTAGTTTTTTAGCAATTTCAGCATGTAAGTTTACTTCTGAGAAGGATAATGCTGACCTAAAACAATATGCCATTGAAGACTTTATGGACAGCAAATCTTTTGTGGGTGCGGCCTTCTCTAGCGATGGAAATAAAATTCTCTTTTCATCGAATGAAACCGGATTGTTTAATGTTTTTTCGTTCGATTTAAATACGAAAAAAAGTACTCAACTTACTAATTCGGATCTCAACCCGATGCTTGCCATTTCGTATTTGCCCAACAGCGAGAACGTTTTAATTTCTAGCGATGCCGATGGAAATGAAAATTTTCATATTTACTTACATTACCAAAAAGGCAACATACTCGACTTAACTCCAAATAAAAATAGCAGAACCATGTTTTTAAATTGGTCGGCTGATAATAAGTTTTTCTATTACAAGTCTAATGCTCGTGATAGCCGATTCTTTGATTTGTACGCATTTAATGTTGAATTAATGAAACCAACCTTGCTGTACAAAAATTTGGAAGGCTACAGAATTGAAAAATATAACGAGCAACTTAATTTGGTAATATTAAGCAGAAGCCTAACAACCAGTAGCAATAAATTATATGCATACAACCTAAAATCTAAGATTACCATTCCTATAAGCCTTAACAATGAAATGATAGGATCTTACGATTTCTGCGATTTCAATACCGATTCCAATGCATTGTACTTTCTTTCGAATGCCAGTTCAGAATTTAAACAGCTTTACAGCATTAATTTAGATTCTAAAAAGGTCTCATTGGTAGAAGGTAATAATTATGATCACATTTTCTGCTACTTTTCTAATACCAAAAAATATCTAGTAAATGGGTACAATAGAAACGGTTGCACTAAAGTAACCATTACCATTAACAAAACTGGAGAGATTATCAAGTTAAATCCCAAAGGAGACGGTTATGATGTTTCCACACCTATTTTTTCTTTAGACGATGAAAAGATGGCTTTCTACCAAACAAGCGGCACATCTCCGAAGAATTTGTATGTGCTCAACTTAAGCACCAAAGAAAGAATGATGGTTACTCGAAGCCTTTCAGAGAAAATTAATCCGGATGATTTGGTGGAATCTGTTTCGGTTAAATTTAAGGCTAAAGACGGTTTGGAGATTCCTGCGTTCTTATATCCTTCTAAAGCTAA
>DAIRTB010000368.1:0-3118 GCA_036804105.1 Bacteroidota bacterium
TCAGAACGGGTTCAGCCGTGTTTATCCCAGTTTTAGTAGTGGCCATGGGTGCCATTTGGTCTTTAGGATTGATGCACATTTTGGGCTATCAAATAAGTTTGCTCACAGCGCTAATTCCACCATTGGTGGTTGTTATCGGCATTCCCAATTGCGTGTATTTACTTACCAAATACCACGACGAATACCGAAAACACAAGAATAAAATAAAGGCACTAACCAGAATAATTGAGAAAATTGGAGTTGCCACTTTAATCACCAACGTAACAACCGCCATAGGTTTTGGGGTGTTTTATGTAACAGGGAGCGCCGTACTTAAAGAGTTTGGTTTAATAACCAGTACAAGTATTGTTTTCTTATTCTTGGCATCAATAATTATAATACCAACCATTTTTAGCTTGCTGCCATCTCCTAGCGAAAAGCATACCAAACACCTTGAGAATAACAACATCTCAAGTTTAATCTCCCTCATGGAACGCCTAGTAAGTTCCAAAAGAAAATGGATTTTTGCAGTAACCGGTGTTATAACTGTATTGGCTGTTGTAGGCCTAATGCGCTTAAAGGCACAAGGATACATTTTAGACGATCTACCAAAAGGCGATGAGCTCCTTACAGATTTAAGATTCTTCGAACGGAATTTCAAAGGAGTTATGCCTGTGGATATCTTAATTGATACAGGTAAGAAAAACGGCGCACTCAATTTAAACAACCTTAGAACTGCCGATGAAATTCAAAAGATATTCACCGATAACAAAACATTCTCAAAGCCAATTTCAATAGTTGAAGCTCTGAAAACTGCTAACCAAGCATTTTATAATGGCAGCCCAACGAGGTATGTGTTGCCAAATAATCAGGAGAAAAACTTCGTTCTACCGTATTTAACCAGATTATCCACCGGTTCTGATAAAATAACAGCTGCATTAACAGATTCAAACCGTCAGATAATCCGCATTTCTTTTAATATGGAGGATGTTGGTACTGCTCGTATGAACGAAATTATGCCAAAACTTCAAGCTCAAGTAGACAGTCTTATTGTGGATACGGATCTGAAAGTTTCTTACACTGGAACCAGTTTAATCTTCCTGAAGGGAAATCAATATCTAATCAACAGCTTGGTTTCGAGCTTGGGCTTGGCTTTTTTACTTATCGCCATAATTATGGGTGTTCGGTTTAGGTCTTTCCGGATGATGTTGCTTTCGCTAATTCCAAATGTACTGCCTTTACTAATCACTGCGGCAATAATGGGTTACTTCAACATCAATCTAAAGCCCTCAACTGTGCTCATTTTTAGTATTGCATTTGGCATTGCAGTAGACGATACCATTCATTTTCTTACCAAGTATAAGCAGGAATTGGAACGCCATAATTGGGATATTCAGAAAACTGCCATCATGGCATTGAACGAAACTGGAAATGGAATGATTTATACATCAATCATCCTGTTCTTTGGCTTTATAATTTTTACCGCTTCAAACTTTGGTGGAACCATAGCATTGGGAATGCTTACTTCGCTAACCCTTATTGTCGCCATGATTTCCAACTTAGTTTTGCTACCTGCATTACTTATTGCTTTCGACAGGAAACCGAAAAGTAAATTCTTTAAAACTTAATCGATGAAAAGATACCCCGAATATAAAAACCTCAGCCTTACCAGAATTAATACCGAGGTTTTAGATTTTTGGAAAAAACGAGATATTTTTAAACGTAGCATTAGCGACCGAGATGGTGCGCCTTCTTTTGTGTTTTACGAAGGTCCGCCTTCAGCAAACGGAATGCCTGGTATTCACCACGTTATGGCTCGTGCTATAAAAGACATCTTTTGTAGATATAAAACCCAAAAGGGATTCCAAGTACTTAGAAAAAGCGGCTGGGATACCCACGGTTTACCAATCGAATTGCAGGTAGAGAAATCACTCGGTATAACCAAAGAAGACATCGGCAAAAGCATTTCGGTAGACGAATACAATGCTGCCTGCAAAAAAGATGTAATGAAATTTACTTCTGTTTGGGAAGATCTTACGGAGAAAATGGGTTATTGGGTCGATCTTGAGCATCCTTACATCACCTACGAAAAAAAATATATTGAAACGCTTTGGTATTTACTGAAAGAGCTTTTTAAGAAAGATTTGTTGTACAAGGGTTATACCATTCAGCCATACTCACCTGCGGCTGGAACAGGCTTGAGCACACACGAGTTAAATCAACCTGGAACGTACAAAAACATAAAAGATACATCGGCAGTTGCGCAGTTCAAGATTCTGGAAACGAATTACAATCAACTTCCATTCACAAGCCAATCTGAAATTTTTGCACTTGCTTGGACTACCACACCATGGACACTTCCATCGAACACAGCCCTTGCAGTTGGTGCTAATATTCAGTATGTTGCAGTAGAAACGTACAATCCTTATACGTTTGAAAAAGTTTGCGTGATCTTAGCCGAAGCTTTGCTCAGCAAATACTTCAAACTACCAAACGGATTAGATGCAGAAAACGCAAATGGTCTTTTTGTGGATGAAGAAACCCATGAACTTGCCGCATACAATGCCGAATTGCACAAGAAATCTATTCCTTGGAAGAAGATTGCAGCATTTAAAGGATCAGACATTGTTGGGATTAGATACGAACAACTTTTGCCTTATGCTCAACCAGAAGAAGGCGATGCTTTCAAAATTATTGCAGGCGATTTCGTAACCACTGCCGATGGTACAGGTATTGTTCACATTGCACCTAGCTTTGGCGCAGACGACTTTAAAGTAGCTCGCCAAAACGGAATTGGATATTTAACACTTGTAGATAAACGTGGCAAATTTGTACCTGAGGTTACAGATTTCGCCAACGAATATGTAAAAGAAGCCTATTTAACTGAAGACCAAAAAGAGGTAGAACGCCAAAAACAAGGAAGAGATAAATACCTTTCGGTTGATGAGCGGATTTCTATCAAACTAAAAGAACAAAATAGAGCGTTCAAAGTAGAGCGCTACGAACACAGTTACCCACATTGCTGGAGAACAGATAAACCGATTTTGTATTATCCACTTGATTCTTGGTTTGTAAAAACTACCGCTGCAAAAGATCGTATGGTAGAGTTGAATAAAACCATCAACTGGAAACCAGAATC
>DAIRTB010000369.1:0-3101 GCA_036804105.1 Bacteroidota bacterium
ACAAATTTTTTATCCAACAAAAAATTAAAACAAAGTTTGAGGGTACATTTTATTGCCATTGGAGGTGCCGTTATGCACAACTTGGCACTTGCATTACATGCCAAAGGCTACGAAGTTTCCGGTTCCGACGATCAGATTTTCGAGCCATCCGCTAGCAGATTAGCCGCTAAAGGCTTGCTGCCGAAACAGTTCGGTTGGTTTACAGAAAATATCCATGCAGGTCTAGATGCCATTATTTTGGGCATGCACGCCAAAGCCGATAATCCGGAATTGCTTGAAGCGCAGAAACTTGGATTGAAAGTTTACTCTTTCCCTGAATATGTTTTCGAGCAAACCAAAGATAAGAATAGGGTAGTGGTGGCTGGAAGTCATGGCAAAACATCGGTTACGGCTATGATTATGCACATTTTAGAGCAAAACCAAACTGATTACGATTACCTAGTTGGTTCTCAATTGGCTGGTTTCGAAACCATGGTGCGCTTGAGTAATGATGCTGAGGTTGCCGTTATTGAAGGCGATGAATACCTTACCTCGCCACTCGATTTACGTTCTAAGTTTCTTTGGTATAAACCGCAATTTCTTGTTTTAACAGGAATTGCTTGGGATCACATCAATGTTTTCCCAACTTTCGAAAGTTACTTGGAAACCTTCCGGAAATTGTTGCAAAGCATGTTGCCGGGCGCTTACGTTTGCGCCTATCAAGACGATGAACACCTAGATGCCTTGCTTAAACCTTTCGAAAGTACCTTGAAGATAGAACGATATGGCATTCCAAACTATCAGATTAAAGATGGATTTACCTACTTGCAGGCAGAAAATCATCTATACAAATTAGAAATTTTTGGTGAGCACAACTTGGCCAATTTGAATGCAGCCGTTCACATTTGCGCACAAATGGGCATCACCCCAGAAAAAAGTTATACGGCAATGCAATCTTTTGCAGGTGCAGCAAGGAGGCTTGAGTTTATGCACCGCTCTGAAAATTTGGTGGTGATAAAAGATTTTGCACATGCGCCTTCCAAGTTACAGGCATCCACAAAGGCTATTAACCAACAGTTTGGTGGATTTTACAGAATCGGCTGTATGGAGTTGCATACTTTCAGCAGTTTGAACAAAGCATTTCTAAGTTCGTATGCGCACACCATGAGCGGCCTGGATTTGCCAATTGTGTATTACAATCCGAAAACGGTGGCGCAAAAGCAGATGGAAGCCATTTCGGAGGAGGAGTTGCAAGCAGCTTTTCAACAGGAAGGCTTGAGGGTTTTTACCGATTCTGCCGAATTATACAACTTTTTAATCAGCCAAATAAAAATAAAAAGTGAAGAAAAAATGCCTTTAGCACTCGCTTTGATGAGTTCGGGTAATTTCGACAACCTCAATTTCAATGAATTAACTAAATTTGCAATCCAAAAATATTAGCATGCAGCTCAATCTTACTCGTCCACTTGCGTTTTTCGATATCGAATCTACCGGATTAAACATCGGCCAAGATCGCATTGTGGAAATTTCTGTACTCAAGGTTATGCCCGATGGATCGGAAAATCAAATCACCCAAAGAATAAATCCGGGCATGCCCATTCCGGCTGTTACAACAGCAATTCATGGGATTTCAGACGCAGACGTGGCAGATTGCCCAACTTTCGAGGTGTTTGCGCCCGAGCTAAATGCTTTTATGTCCAACTGTGATTTTGCAGGCTACAACTCAAACTATTTCGACATCCCGATGTTGGTAGAAGAGTTTATGCGTGTGGGGGTTGATTTCGATTTGGCAGGTAGAAAATTGGTGGATGTGCAAAGCATTTTCCACCAAAACGAGCCAAGAGATTTGAAGGCGGCGTACCGTTTCTACTGCAATGGCGATTTAACCAACGCTCACAGTGCCGATGCCGATACACGTGCCACTTACGAGATTTTGAAATCGCAGCTTGATAGATACAGCGTATTGAAAAACGATGTTGCTTTTTTACATAAATACACTTCGAGAAATAATAAATCGGTCGATTTGGCGGGTAGAATTGTAATGAACGATAAAAATGTAGAGGTTTTCAACTTCGGAAAATACAAGGGACAGTCTGTTGCTGAGGTATTTACCAAAGAACCCGGCTACTACAATTGGATGATGGACGGCGATTTTCCAAGCTATACCAAAAAAGTGATTACCCAGATTAGATTAAGAACATTTGGCAATTAAAATGAGCAACAAAACCGTAGCTTTTTATACTTTAGGGTGCAAACTCAACTATTCGGAAACTTCTTCGATTGGGCGGATTTTTTCGGCCAATAATTACCAAACCGTAAGTTTCGAGCAGGGCGCAGATGTGTATGTAGTAAACACTTGCTCGGTTACCGATGAGGCAGATAAAAAGTGTAAACGGGTTGTTAAACAAGCTTTAAAGCATAATCCAGCCGCTTTTGTGGCCATTGTTGGATGTTATGCTCAACTAAAACCTAAAGAAATCTCTGAAATTCCTGGTGTTTCTGCGGTATTCGGTGCAGCAGAAAAATTCAATTTGGTAGAACATATTGAAGCTGGTATGGAAACTAAAACCAAGGTGGTGATGAATGGCGAAATTGCTCAGGTAAACGAGTTTATTGCCGGTTGGTCTATGGGCGATAGAACCCGTTCTTTCTTGAAGGTGCAAGATGGTTGTAATTATGGTTGCAGCTTTTGCACCATTCCACTTGCTCGTGGCAGAAGCCGCAGCGGACCAATTGCCGATGCTGTTGAAAATGCAAAATCGATTGCTGCTCAAGGCGTTAAAGAAGTGGTAATTACGGGCGTAAATTTGGGCGATTTCGGATTAACTGGAAACGAAGGCAACAAAAACAGAGAACACGGCACTTTTCTAGATCTTATTCAAGCGTTAGATGAGGTAGAGGAAATAAGTAGATTCAGAATTTCTTCTATTGAGCCGAATTTATTAACCAATAATGCCATCGATTTTGTGGCGAATTCGCAGCGTTTTGTGCCCCATTTTCATGTGCCATTACAGTCGGGTTCAGACAAGATTTTACGTTTAATGCGCCGCCGCTATCTAAGGAATTTGTATGCCGAAAGAGTAGCGCATATTAAATCGGTTATGCCACATGCTTGCATTGGT
>DAIRTB010000370.1:0-3091 GCA_036804105.1 Bacteroidota bacterium
ATGGAAAGCGGCTTGATTTTTCGTTTTTTGCAGCAATGCTTAGAAAAACTGGGTTTAGAATTGCAGTTACCAACATCAACAAAAAAGAAAATTGCGAAAAATGCAAAAACCTATTAAATGAGTGGTGGAAAATGCAGAAAAAAGTGTTTTAATTCTAGCTATCTGAAATCTAATGCTGATCCAAGTTTTAATTGAAACATTAGGTTGGGAGAAAAACCTGTTTCTTTACCAAAAAAGTAGGCTGGAAGATTTGGATAATTTAACCTAGATAATTCTGGTACATCACCCACTTTGTTTACGAGGGTATTGGAAATAAAAAGACAGCCAATACCAACCGCATAATCAACAGTAAACCCATATTTTTTAATGGCCTGATAGCCGAACTTTAAATTCAAACCGTAAAGAGTGCTGTTTAAGGTATAACTAACCAGCCTAGGTTGAGCATTATTGGGAAATGGAACATTTTCGTTGTAAACAATAACGTTTTCAGTTCTATTTGATGTTAAAAATCGCTGCGAGGAATGTAATCCCACATAATAACCAGTATTGGGTAACTCCTCAGAGTTAAACTGTAATAGATGTGGCCAAAAAAGTAAAATTGCAGGCTCGAAAATTTTGTGCTTATTCAAATAATGCCTTCCTTCTACTTGTAATTTCCAACCCTTGTAATTATCTGCAGAATACCAATCCCATAAATAAAAATTAAAATTATAGGGCCAAATCACACCAAAATTTGCATAAACTGATTTTCTATTTTTCAGATAAATTTCTGCGCCTAGATTAATATTTCCGGTTTTCAGC
This sequence comes from Bacteroidota bacterium, assembly GCA_036804105.1. GTDB lineage: Bacteria > Bacteroidota > Bacteroidia > UBA7662 > DAIRTB01 > DAIRTB01. Next base: position 802 of record DAIRTB010000370.1, read on the forward strand.
AAGGAAGGTAAATATTCAAATGAAGAGGCTTTAATAATCAACCGCTTGGTTGCTAAAGTATCAGTTGCTCGTGCATTCGATGTATTGATAGTGTAAAACAAAAGAAATGCAATGGTAATTAACAATCTTGCTTTTACATTTTGGTTGAAGTACTGATTTTTAGCTTTAAAAGCTTGCCTTTGAAGAAAAAAATATCCCAATTTAGCGGATTCTAAAAACTTGAAAATTGTGTTCATAACAAACTAATTATATGCTTGTAAATATGAAACGTCTGCATGATTTGGTAAAATCGGCTTTTGCAACACGAGGAATGGATTTATTGATTTTTGATTATCTGATGCCGAAATATATAATTCTGCACTCGAATTTGCAGTTTCTAACATCACCTAAAAGAGAAATTGCGAAATATGCAAAAACATATTTACCTTGTTGTAAAAATTGCAGAAATGAGCATGCATTACCAACAATTGTTTATGCAAAAAATCAAGGCGCTAGTGCCACAACAATTTGCGGTGGCAGACACCTTGGCCGACTTATTAAACATCAGTAAAGATGCGGCTTACCGCAGAATCCGTTGCGAAACCAGTATAAGCCTTGACGAGGTTTTGCTTATTTGCGAGCATTTCAAAATCACTTTCGAGTCTTTGAGTAATCCGAATGCGGTAACTTTCAATTTCAAGCAGCTGAAACCAGACATCGAAAGTTTCAAAGAATACCTCAATGGTATGCACAAAGATTTAAAGCGCATTCAGAGTTTCGAAAATGCGGAGATTATCTATGCAGCAGAAGATATTCCTGTTTTCCATCATTTCAATTACACCTTGCTGGCATCATTCAAAATCTATTATTGGATGCGCTCTATTATGCATGTGGCTGATTTTGAAGGCACTAAGTTTAATCCCAACTTAATTGGCGAAGACATTCTTGAACTTGGAAAGCAAATTAATGAAGTGTACATCAATATACCATCGATTGAAATTTGGACCGACTCCACCCTTTCCAGCACACTAGATCAGATTGCGTACTACTGGGATGCAGGCCTTTTTGAGGATGAAACTATGGCGCTAAACATTTGCGACGAGTTTACTGCAGAACTGAAAGGCATACAACGTTGGTGCGAATTGGGGCACAAACAGGGCAAAAGCTTCAAATTTTTCCATAACGATATTATGATTGGTAACAATTGTATTTTGATAAAAGCTGGAGATTCTAAGTTCTGCTACCTTAGCCACCATTCTTTCAACTTTATGCAAACAACAGATCTCAATTTCTCGCAGGAAACCGCATTGTGGTTGGAGCACATGATGCAGAGAACCATCCTCCTAAGTGGTGTTTCAGAGAAACAGCGCAACATCTTCTTTTCGGGGATGATAAAAAGGATTAATCAGCTGAAGGAAAAGATTTTGAATGGGTAAGGTATTGGAAAACATAGTTTAAATCCAAACATGATTACATCATGATGGTATTGTTTAGCTTTTAAGACTATTTATTTGATCTTGACTGAGTCCAGTTGCTTTGATTATTATATCATCTTCTAAGTTTTGATTTAATAAATTCTTGGCAATTTCAAGCGCTCTTTTTAATTCTCCTTTTTTGATTCCTTCCTCCTCTGCGGTGTCTAAGGAATTTTTTAGATCTCGATAATATTTCAAACTGTCTTCGTAAGACTGAACTTGTTCTGGAGTAAACTTGGCAATTTCAGCTATCTCGAATAATTTACTAAAAATCCTTTCTCTCAACTTATCTGGAACATTATCTAAATGGTTCAGATTTTTCAATACATATAGCCACTTATCAAATCTAGATTCAATCTCGTCAATTGTTTTATTAAACTTTGGCATTTCAAGATAGATAAATGTAAGCTTATCATAAAAGACCTTCTTGGTATCGATATCCGTTAACTTTACATCATATCTGAATTTTTGAACCTCACTTTTATCTTCCTCAAAAACAAAATCTAAAATTGCAATCGTGTAAACAGCCTTTAATTCAAAATTCCAATCAGCCCGCTTAGCCTGTTCTCTAATCGGAAAAGTAGCATAAAAGACGGTTCTGTCTTTAAAAAAATTATGTTTTGCCTTTTGTAATTCTACAATAAATTTTTCACCCTTTTCATTTTCACAATAAATATCGAAAATGGCTTTCCTATCAAAAGAAGTATCTCCAAGTGATTCAGATTTGAGGTAGGTTAAATCAATTATTTTTCCTTGCTCATCCCTTAGCAGTTCGTTTAAGAAGTCTAACAATAAATCCTTATTTGGAATTTCTCCAAAAAGCTTTTTAAAACCAA
>DAIRTB010000371.1:0-3055 GCA_036804105.1 Bacteroidota bacterium
AAAGAGGTACTTTTATCAGGTCCTGGCATGATATTCATTTTATGAAAAAAGTGAGTTTTTTCATGACTTTTATAAATTTTATGCTAAAAATTTATAAATATTCATAAGTTTATTTAGGGAATGAACAAGTTGGCCTGAAAATTGATTTAGCATTATATCATTTAAATACTGAAAAACATGAAAAAATTACTTTTTACCTTAATTGCTGTGAGTTCAGCATCAATTGCATTCGGGCAAAATAAAATCTCCGAAGCACCAATTCCAAAATTTAATCATCAACTTATCCTTCCTGAGAATGTAAACGACACCATAGGCGGTACAATTGCTGCTGGTTGTAATACAGGGCCATTCTTAACAAGAGTAAACGTTGGTGGTTGGGTTGCTGGTACTAACGGATACGAGGATCAAGAAAAAGCACAACGTATTACTGTTAATTTCCCTGGTAATTTTTATTCTATTTTGGTTGCATTTGGCAGTAAACAAATATTGGGTGCGCCAGACAATGTAACAGCAAAAATCTATGCTGCTACTGCAACAGGAGTTGGAGCATTAGTGGCAACTAGTTCACCAGTATCTACTTCAAACATAGATACAGCTATTGGTTTTACCAAATTCTCGTTTCCAACGCCCGTAAGCTTTACCCCTGGCAATTATTTCCTCTCGGTTGTAGTTGGCGGTAATGCAAGTGGTATTCAAGACACCATAGGAATCATTCATACAGATGATAGTTGTGGAAACAATACCGCTTGGGAAAAATGGAGCGATGGCAATTGGTATGCAATGAATGATTCCCTCGCTTGGGGACTCGATGTATCGCTTTACATTTTAGCCGAAGTTGAAGCTTTAAATGTGAGTACTTCAAAAAATATAATGGTAAGAAATAGCCATAAGTTTTTCCCTAATCCTGCTACAAAAACTGCAAACTTAGAATATGCTATAAGCGATGCTACAACAGTAACCCTTCAAATTGTAGATTTAGCAGGTAGAATTGTAAATACGCAAAATCTAGGAGTAAGAACTTCTGGCATTTACACCCACAATTTAGACCTATCTGGCTTTAAAGCAGGAGTTTACTTCTACACCCTTTCTACAGATGGCGAAACCAGAAATGGAAAGTTTGTGGTTGAGTAAGAAAATCTTGAAACATTTAATTTAAACCCATAGCTAAGAGCTGTGGGTTTTTTATTGATTAGACCTTCTGATAAATCAAAAAATTGGAGTAATCCTCTATTAAAATTAATATTCCCTAAGTGAAATCAATAAAAGTAAACCTCCCCAACACCTCCCCATAAATATTACTTTTCTTTAAGAGCTCTTCATTTCCAATAAATATTACTTGTTCTTTTGCTCTGGAGAGTGTTACAAGCAGTTTACGATCTATGGTTTGATTATAATTTAACGATTGCATGGCTCCTAATTGCAGGTGGTTGCGAAGGGCAAAACTCACAATTATAAAATCTCTTTCCGATCCTTGAAAGCGCTCTACTGTATCTACCATAACCATTTCTTTAAGCTCTGGCGCTAAAGCATTTTTTATCATGGCTACTTGAGCTCGCCACGGACTAATTATTCCAATACTTGTAGCATTCAAATCTTTTCCTTTTATTTTGGCGATGAGCTTAGCAATTTCTGCAACCTGCTGTGCTTCAATTGGATGGGTTTTGCTGAGAGTTGATTTCTCCGAATTTATAAAGATCAATCTGCTTTTCGATAAGCTTTCTGCTAATTGATTATCTAGGCTTCCACTGTAAAAATTGAAAGGAGTTTTTTGTCGATCGCTTCCGAAATACAACTTGTTCTGGTAAAATGTATTTAAGCAATCTGCAATGTCTTGATGCATTCTGTAATGTGCTTCCAACATACCAAATGCATGATTCCACTGCTTTTTTTCTGCATTTTGATAGAGCCGCTCGAACAAGGACTGCCCCAGATTCTCAATTCCAATTTCAATTAAAACGGGATCGTTAATTCTCAAGAAACTCGGATTTTGTACAATTACTGCTGGCAACTGATTCTGATCTCCAATTAAAATGAATTTCTTAAAGTTCGGTAAAAGCCCGATTATCTGCGCATCTGTAAGTTGCGAAGCCTCATCCACCATAAGAAATTGGAGCGGTACTATCTGGCTCAATTCTTTCAAACGAGAGTTGGCGGCGCTGGTAGTTCCAAGAAAAATTCGCTTTTGCTTAATGTGGTTGGAAACTTCCTTAAGTGATTTTCCTTTGGTATAATTAGCCAAAACGTGTTCAGAATCGGAATCTCTTCCACCAAAACGCAAGTATTGCAGGTTATTTTTTTCCAGATGAAGGGCAATTTCTTCCACAGCTTTGTTGGTGAAAGCCAGAATTACCAGATTCCAGTGCGTGGATTCTAAAGTTTTTTTAATGATGTTGATTACCAAATTAGAGGTCTTTCCCGTTCCAGGCGGACCTTGCAAAAGAAAGTAATCTTCTGCAGCCATAGCTTTTGCAAGAAGCTCGTTTTGGTTTTGATTTAAACTTGGTTCAGAGAAAACATGATGTTGGTTGAATTTCGGTTCTTCAATCCCCAACAACAAATTAATCTTCCGCTCTGAAGCCGATATAAAACTGTATAAGCTTTGCGCTTGTAACCAAAAATTACTTTCGAACAAGTCATGTTCTAAGCACCAACTCACATCCTGAGATAAAAACATTGTGTTAACTTGCTGATTTCGGAACATGAAAGTCAAACTTTCCTCGCTCAATTTTGTAACACTTCCTTTCAGAAGCTGACCGTTTAATGGAAAGCTACCTGTTTCGCTTTGTGGGTAAAGTACTGCAACATCGCCCACTCTGAAATTATGTGGTTTAGGATTGAATATTTTGAAGTGAGCCGTACTCTCAGAGGCATCGAAATGTGTTAAATGTAGATCTGAAATAAGCTCAAACCTGCTCAATTTCTCTACATCGCTAGATCTCCACAACCCTGCGTGGCCTTGATTGTCTGCATGTTGATTCAAAAAACTACCCGTTTTAGCGGCTTGTTGTTCTCTAAGAATGAAAGATAGCAATCGGCCATAAAACCATTTTGCCGC
>DAIRTB010000372.1:0-3051 GCA_036804105.1 Bacteroidota bacterium
TTCCCAAAGCCTCTCCCATTTTGTACACACTTTCAATGTAAGACTTATCGCCAAAATCGAATTCCTCACTAAAAAATGGAAGCGCTAATTTGTTGATAACCGCTGTAAAAGTATCTATGTACAATTTTCTAGTTTTTGGTGAATCTGCTGGATAAACAATATTCAGCTCGGTAAGCACCTTTTCCATTTTGGGTTTATCGGTAATAATGCTTGGATTCATCAACTGAGCAAACAGTTTGTAGAAATCTTGCGGCAGTTTTTTGGCACAACCGAAGTCTAAGATGCCTACACTTCCATCCTCCATAAAAAGAAAATTACCCGGATGAGGATCTGCATGTAGATATTTAAGCTGATTAATTTGGAAATCGAAAAAATCCCAAAGTGCTTGTCCCATTTGGTTTTTAATTTCTTGGCTCGGATTTGTGCTCAGAAATTCTTTCATGTGCTTGCCTTCGAGCCAATCCATGGTTAAAACCCGGTTAGACGAAAATTCTGGGTAATATTTCGCAAACTTTAAGTTGGGAATATGTGCACAAGCAGTGGCGATTTCCGTGCCACATTGAAGTTCTAAATTATAATCTGTTTCTTCCAGAAGTTTTTCTTCTACTTCTTTTACATATTCTGCAAAATCGGCTTCTTTAAGACCAAACATTTTGAAAGCGAATGGTTTAACCAATTGAATGTCGCTCGAAATACTTTCTCTTACGCCAGGATACTGAATTTTTACAGCTAACTTTTTGCCCTTAGACGATGCTCTGTGTACTTGGCCAATACTAGCTGCAGCCATTGCATTCGGCTCAAAACTTTCGAAAAGTTCGCTTGGACTTTTACCCAAAGCGCTTTTTATGGTTTTGTTGATTAAAGGGGCAGAAATTGGCGGTGTGCTGAATTGAGCAAGACTAAATTTATCGGTGTATTCTTTTGGGAGGATGGCCTTATCCATGCTCAACATCTGCGCCAATTTCAAAACACTGCCCTTCATAGTGCTCAGCGTGTTAAAAATGTCTTCTGCGTTGTTTTTGTTGAGTTCCGATTTATCTTGGCTTGGATTGATTATTTTTCCAGCGTAGTGTTTCACATAATTGGCGCCAATCTTAACGCCTGTTCCTGCAAATTTTGCAGCTCTTTCAATTTTTGAGGTGGGTAAGCTTTTAATTTCTTTCATTTTTTCATTAAAAAACGGGCGAAATTAATAGCAGAATCAACCGCATTGTTACTCAATAAATCGAAAGCGAGATTAGATGATTTTTCAATTGCTTCGTCGGTTTTGATAAAGCCTTTCGAGCTGTCTTTTACCCAGAAATCTATTAGATAGCGCATTTGCAACCAAAGTGCGGAACTGTATCTTTCGCCTACAAAACCTCTTCCTGCAACTTCATTGCTGTTTCTTCCATTCACCAAAATGGAATCAATTCTTGCAGTAATATCTCTTTTGAAGAATTCCATCCAAATTGGAGTTTTAAGCGGATTTTTCTCGCCCTTAATGCACAAGGTAATGTAACTGCGCTGGGAAAGCATTTCTTCTACAAGCGTGTAAGCCAAAGCCAACCATTGTTCACGAGCGGAATAATTAGCATAATTTTCATCGGCATCTAATCGAGTTAGCACATTGTTGGCAAGATCTTGCCATAATTGCGCATCGATTTGATCGAATTGAGTGAAGTGTAAATAGAAATCTGCTTCGGTAATATTCAGTTGCTTACAGAAAGTGTAAACCGATTGTGGTTGTTGTCCATGCGTTAAGAGATAGTCAACATACGCTGCGCTAATTTCGGCAGCAAGATCTCTTGGAGTAGTTTCTTCGATTGTAGCGGTTGTAGTTTCTTCATCAGGTGCAGCCGCTTTTTTCTCTTTTTTCATAATTTTTCTAACGCTTTATTGGGTTTAGCATAGCTAAAAGTGCCCAATTTTTGAGCACTGAAATATGTATCTAGTCCTGCACACGCAATCATTTTTGCCGCTGCAGGATTAATTCTTCCTTCGCTGTCTAACATATTTTCATCTAAATGCAGCTCTTCTACACTGCCAATAATTAAATGAGTTCCGTTAGATTGAATGTCTATGCGTTCCTTAAATTTCAAGACCATTTTTATGGGTGATGAAGAGACGAATGCAACCTTAATATGTGCATGATTTTCCTTTTCAATTCCTGTTGCTTCAAACTCAGAAACATCCTCTGGATAGCTTGCAGAAGTTTGGTGTGCTTGCTCCATTAAGTTTTCGGTAACTGCATTTAATGTGTAGAAGCCGTGATCCATAATATTGCTAAGTGTATGTCTATCAACGGTATCTGGCCTAAAAACCAATCCTAAAAGTGGTGGATTAGCACCAATATGTACCAAAGAATTGAAGATGGCTAGGTTGTCTGTGCCAGCAGCATTTCGAGTTCCAACCAACCAAACAGGCCTAAGCCCTGAAACGCTATTAATTAAATTTACTCGAAAGTATTTTTCAAGATTTTCGAAATCTTCTGAACGGTAGGAAATCATCAAGTTAATAACCTATTCTTTCCTACAATTGTTCTAGTTTTATAAATAATTGTACAAACTAGGAATTACGAATTAGGAATTACGAAATTTGAATGTGGGAGAAACCTAGGAATTAGGAATTACGGAATTAGGGATTAGGATGCGGGTGCAAAATAGAGATTACTAAAAGATATCAGCATTTCAAAAATCATCACATCAGCATATCATCACATCAACGAATCCCACACATTATTAGGATTTATACGTATTCTTTTCCCTTTACTTGCTTCTAAAACCATTTTTACAAATTCCGGGTCGTAGGGTTTTTCTTTTTTGGTTTTGAAACTAATATTCATTTCCTGTAAAAAAGCTTTTATCTTATCTAGATCTTTACCCTCTGATTCAATGATGATTGTTTCCATAGCTAATAAATTGATTGGTATTCGTTTTACAAAAATAAGGGAGATTGATTATTATTTTTTAATCACCCAACAGCGTTTTGCGATTAACCCATGTGGAAACAAGGCATGCTTACTTTTAATTAACGGTTTAAACCGTTGATTAACTCATTTCATTCTTTTCC
>DAIRTB010000373.1:0-3049 GCA_036804105.1 Bacteroidota bacterium
ATGATAAAAATTGGGATAGAATCAGCTCCGAAAAAACCATTTTGAATGAGACAAAAGCAGAGAGTAGGCTTGAATTAAAAAAGGAAATCGCCATTAAAGCTAAAGAAATGGGTATGCCCATAAAAGATATCTCGGTACTAACTGGTTTAAGCGAAAAAGAAATTGAGGCGTTATAAATCCCTAACTTGTACGTACACGATTTTTTAAGGATGATATAACTAACGTTTTCTGAAACAATTTAGAATCAAGTTTAATCCAACAATAATCTAAAAACTCCTTAATTCTCACACCAGATTCTCATTTATAGCCTTTGCAACCGCCTCAGTTTGAGAGTGTACCTGCAATTTCTCGTAAATGTTTTTGATGTGGGTTTTAACCGTTTCAATGCTAATATTTAAAATGCTGGAGATCATTTTGTAGCTATTCCCTTCAACCAACAGCTTTAAAATCTCTTTTTCTCTGGTGGTTAAGCCCACCTTATTGGATTTTGTAAAAGGCATCGCAAAAAGTCTTAAAACCTTGTTAGCAATAATCGGCGTCATAGGAGCGCCACCTTTCAACACCTCTTCAATTGCTTCGAGTAGTTTAGCTGGGTTGGTATGTTTAAGTAAATAGCCGTTTGCACCATGGCAGATTGCGTTAACTAAATTGGTTTCATCCTCAAAAACTGTGAGCATAATTATGTGAACTGCCGAATTCTTTTCTCGAATTCCTCGCAATGCATCAATACCTGTGCGATCTGGTAAATTAATATCCATTAAAATTACATCGGGCTGATGGGTTTCAACCAATTTTTCTGCAGTAATTACATCTGGAAAAGCGCCTACCAAATCAAATCCAGGACTGCCTTTTATGAGCATGCTGATGGCATTCCGTAAATCGGTATTATCCTCAAAGAGCATTACTTTTATATCCATCAACAAAAATAAAATCTAAAAAATGAAATTAAAATACCGATTTTAGGTGATAGGCAACAACAAGTTAATTTGAGTCCCAGCGCCAACTGAACTTGTTAGGGAAATTTTTGACTGCATTTCCTGTGCTCGTTTTTGCATGTTTTTCAAACCATTGCCTTGACTTTTGACCTCAACATTAAAGCCTATTCCGTTGTCTTTCACCGTAAGGCTTATGTTTTTTTGATTCTGCTCGATGGTTATCCAAACCATATTTGCTTCTGCATGCTTGGCAATATTGTTTATGATTTCTTTAACTAGTAGAATCAAATTTCTTTTGGCGATGAGATCGATTTTAGAATCCGAAAAATCGTTTTTAACTTCAAAGTAAAGCTCAATACCCAATCTTTCAAGCGACTCTGATGCATTAAAACGGATTCTATTTATCAATACCGCTAAAGTATCGTTTTGAGGATTTACCGTCCAAACGATATCTTGCACCGCATCTAAAACTTCAGCGGCTTTAGCACTTATGGTCTCAAGCATTGGTTTATTTTGGTTCAGATCCTCGTTATGAAGCATTATTTTCGAGTACAAATTAATAGAACTCAAAGAAGATCCGATATCATCATGCAAATCGAGCGCTATTTGATTTCTAATTTTGTGCAATGCCCGCAACTTGTTGATTTTCAATCGATACCATCCGATAACCAAAGCAAGTAAAAAGCAGCTTACAGCTATGATGAACCAATAAGTTTGAAAGAAATAAGGATTTTTATAGATGGGAATTTCATGGATTTTATCGTGCCAATTGCCATAAATATCGCTTGCTTGTAACTCAATTACAAAGCTTCCATTTTGTAAACCTGTTAAAAAAAGATGGTTATTAGTGCCTAGATTTTGCCATGGTTTATTGGCATCTAGCCGATATCTATACCGATGTTGAAAGGAAGTTAAGCTTAGTTTTTCGAAAGCAATCTCCAATGCCGATTGATGGGGTTTCAGCACGATTGTTTTGCCATCAAATGGAATTGGTGTATTATCAATGCTAATTTGCCTAATCAAAAAATGCTCTTCACTTGCCGGCTGGGTTAGGTTATTGAGATTGATTTCGTAAAATTTGTATGTTTCAGAAGTGAGTAAATAATTATCCTGAAAATGAAAAGCATACATAAAATGCGGCGCAGTTATACCATTGGATGCGCCAATATGAAGTTTGTTGTTCCTTTCGATATCGAAAACGTCAATCCCATTATCTGTAAGCAGCAACAATTTATTTGAATCATCAAGCAGCATTTTTTTGATCCTTGTTGAGGAAACATTCAGTTTTCTGTCTTTGGTAAATTTATTGTTTTCAAATATATAAATCCCGCCATAGTCAGTTGCCAGATAAACTCTTTTGGCATCTAATGCCACAATGCCTGTAACTATTGGGTAAGTCAAGGCTTCACCTGGCCAATTTTCTGGGGTATAATGTTTAAACTTTTTTTCTTTTAAGGAATAAAAAATCACATCATTTGTTCGGGTTCCCAGTATAAGTAATTCATCATTAGGCAAATAAAAAGAAGCGCTTAAGGTTAAACCTCGTAAGACATTGTTTAGGAGTGTATCCAATGGTTTTATTTCGCCAATAAGTCTATTAAAACAAAATACCCCATCTCCCCTTGTAGTTAAAAGATAATTTTTGTTCCAACTGTCTCTTTTCCAGATGTTGTTAACCACAGAATTACAGTATGGTATTTCATGTTTTCTTAGGTTTTTCAAAAGAATAGAATCTTTCAACACTTGGGTGTTGAAAGTAAGAAATCCGCCTGCATATCCTAGAAAATACAAACTGTCGAAACGTTGTAATTTAGAAGGATATAAGTTTTTCTGCTCTGGTAATTGTGCAACGAGATTAAAATATTTATCCCCATTAATACCATAGAAACCTTGATAATTGCCCACCAAGAATACATCAGATTGTAACTTTACCGCAGTTAGCACTTCGTTAACAGCAATAGAATCTGTGTTAAAATGAGCTTTTAAATTGTAGGATTTTAAGTACTGATTCTTAAGGTTCAACTTCGCCAAACCTCTTTGGGTACCAATCCAAATTAAACCATTTGAATCTTTAAAAATGCTGGTTACATAGTTGTAAGGAAGTGAATTCGGGT
>DAIRTB010000374.1:0-3031 GCA_036804105.1 Bacteroidota bacterium
TAAACGCAAAAGATTGTAATTAAAATAACACCACCCCAAGTTAGAAATTAGCTTGGGGTGCCGTGTTTTTTTAATTGGTTAGACCCATAAACGGGTCTTGATTATTGTGTTGGTTCGATTTCTACAAAGATTCGACCCCGATGGGGTCATTTGTGGTAGGTCTAATCCAAATCGCTCTTTTGGCTAAAAAATGTTCGCCTGAATACAATTGGTTAGACCCAAAAACGGGTCTTGATAATTGCGTCGGTTCGGTTTTTTACAAAGATTCGACCCCAATAGGGTCATTTGTTAGGGCTTATCTATTGCTATGGAATAGACAGCCACCATATTCATTTACCTCATCAGCCTTCGGCAAGAACAAGCGGAAGCAGGGATAATCATCACATCATCATATCATCAAGCATCAAAAATCTGCCAAAGCCTTAAGCAACGCATTACCTTTCAACATACATTCTTGGTACTCCAATTCAGGATCAGAATCGTAGGTAATGGCGCTGCCAACGTGGTAGGAGAGGGTTTTGGCATCGGCATCGTAAACCAGGGTACGGATTACTACATTGAAATCGAAGTTGCCATTTTCGTCCAAGTATCCTATGCTGCCAGAGTAAATGCCTCTTGGTGATACCTCTAGCTCATCTATAATCTCTAGCGCTTTTATTTTGGGTGCGCCCGTCATGCTGCCCATTGGGTAAGCATTTTTTAGGGCTTCGCTTGGAGTGCAATTGTCTCGCATTTCTCCAGTAACAGTAGAAATCATTTGGTGGACGGTGTTGAAGCTGTAAACCCCAAAAAGGTCGGGAACTTGAACAGTTCCAGGCTTGCAACTCTTTGCGAAATCGTTGCGAACCAAATCCACAATCATAACATTCTCGGCACGCTCTTTTATATTCTGCTGAAGTTCGGATGCCAATTGTAGGTCTTCAGTTTCGTTTGCACCTCTGGGTGCTGTTCCTTTTATGGGTTGGGAAAGGATTGAGTTCCCCGTTTTTTTTAGGAAACGCTCCGGGCTGGCACAAATAACCCATTTGTTTTCATACTTATACAAGGCGGCAAATGGCGCTGCACTGTTTTTGTTTAAGATTTTGAAAACCGCTAGCGGATTTAACTCTACATTTTCTGCCACAAACTCCATGCAGAGATTGAGTTCGTAAACGGTGCCAGCAGCAATGAGTTCTTTTACCTGCTCTACTTTCGAAATGTACTCGCCTTTCGTCATCAACCCAGAAAAAGAAATTTGTGCGTTTTGCCCACTGAGATTTAAGTTTTGGAAAGCCTTGTTCAGTTCGGCTTGGCTAAGTTTTATGGGTTTTTCTGGCTTGAAAAAGCTAACTTTTGGGAAGAGGATGTTGGCATCTCCAAAACGAGTGGTTCCGTATTCGGTAAGTAATCGGGCTTCGTAAGTTAAAGCGCCGAAATGAACAGCCTTAGCTGCTAGATATTGCTCGAGCACTTCCATTCCACCAGCAGTGGCAACATCGGCAAAACCTAAAAAAGAATCGAAATTGTAGTAGTCTTGGGGTCTTTTGTACTTTTCTTGGTGGTTACTTACCAATAAACAAGCGTATTTGTGACCAAAAGCTTCCAACAAAATCGATTCTTTCATCTATAATTTTTACTAGCGGAAAATGGTTTGCACCCGGTCTGGACCAACTGAAACCACTTTAATTGGAACACCAACCGCATTTTCGATATAATCTAAGTATTCATGCAATGCCTTTGGTAATTCAGGGTAGTTTTTCAAACCTGTAAGGTCTTCGTTCCAACCAGGAAGCGTATCGTAAATGGGCTCTAAATCGTCCACTTCGAAAGGCATATAATCTATTTCTTTGCCGTTTAGTTTGTATGCTCTACAAACTTTTAGGGTTTCGAATTTGCTTAAAACGTCTGGTTTGGTAACAATTAATTGGGTAACACCACTTAGTTGAACCGCATATTTCAGTGCTGGAATATCGAGCCATCCGCAACGTCTTGGTCTGCCGGTGGTAGATCCGAATTCTCTGCCTTGCTGTCTCAATTGCTCGCCAGTTTCATCGAAAAGTTCGGTTGGGAAAGGGCCGCTGCCCACTCTTGTACAATAGGCTTTTACGATGCCAAAAACTTCGCCAATAGCAGATGGGGCGATGCCCAAACCAGTGCAAGCACCAGCAGTTATGGTGTTAGATGAGGTTACGAATGGGTAAGAACCGAAATCGATATCCAACAAAGAGCCTTGTGCGCCTTCTGCAAGAATTCGTTTGTCCGATTTTACCGCCTCGAACATGTACTGCTCGCTATCTATAATGTTAAGTTCTTTAATGAATTCTATGGCTGCCAACCATTTTGCTTCGGCTTCGGTAAGATCGTACTCAAACCCCATTAGGTCTAGGGTTTCTAAATGCCTACTTTTTACTTGGTTGTATATTTCTGAGAAGTTATCACTTAAAATAGTGCCCAAACGTAAACCATGTCTACCAATTTTATCCATGTAAGTAGGGCCGATACCTTTTAAAGTAGAACCGATTTTTTTATCGCCTTTGGCTTTCTCGTTTGCAGCATCTAAAAGTGGGTGCGTGGGTAAAATGAGGTGCGTTTTTTTAGAAACAAGTAAGCGTTCTCTTACGGGAACACCCACATTTAAAAGACCTTCGATCTCACGTTTTAAAATAATTGGATCTATTACCACCCCATTTCCGATTAAATTTTGAGAGTTATCTCTAAAAATACCAGAAGGAATGGTGTGGAGCACCATTTTTAAACCGTCGAACTCGAGGGTGTGGCCAGCATTTGGGCCGCCTTGAAAACGTGCAACTATTTCGTAGTTAGGGGTAAAGAAATCAACAATTTTTCCCTTTCCTTCGTCGCCCCATTGCAGGCCAAGGAGTACATCTACTTTCATTTTGTTAAGTTAAATTGGAATTATTGGGTTACTGCTTTCTTTTTTTCGCAGTTTCCGGTTTGTTTAAGTACCATGCAATCGGCATAAAGATGCAGTGCATGGTGGCGCATATTCATGTTGAAATGTTCAGAAACATCGCTTTGAATTTCTTGGAGG
>DAIRTB010000375.1:0-3020 GCA_036804105.1 Bacteroidota bacterium
ACGCAAAACCGATTGGTAGAAGCAGAAAACTAAGCGAACTCTCCTTACTTTTGCCCGATGAAATTTCCCAAGAATATACCACTTGAAGCATTAAATGCATTCAGAGCCAATACCCTTGTTGGCCACTTAGGCATTGAAATTACCAATGTTGGCGAAGATTTTCTGGAAGGAACCATGCCAGTGGATGAAAGAACCCATCAGCCAGCAGGTATGTTACACGGAGGCGCATCGGTAGTTTTGGCGGAAACCTTGGGAAGTATTGCTTCGCATTTGCTTATTGATAGAACTAATTTTGTAGCTGTTGGCTTAGAAGTAAATGCCAATCATTTAAAAGGCGTAAAATCTGGTTTAGTTACTGGTACAGCAAGACCCATCCATATTGGCAGGCAAACCCATGTTTGGGATATAAAAATTTGTAATACCGATGGACAGCTTATCTGTATCAGTAGATTAACCATGGCGATAATACCTGTTGGCAAATAAAATCTTATTATTGCCTTTGAAGCAAAAACTATGGAACAAACTGAATCTTATAAAATACTGTACAGACTTCCAAACACCTTGGAGGTAGTGTACATAAAAGCAGAAGAAACCTTAGAACAAGATTTCGACTTTTTTTTCTGCCCATTTTATCAGAACAAAGCCATAAGATTAAAAGCAAGAAAACAGATTTCTGCCCTTACCGCCAAGCAGTTGAACATGTTTTATTTCCATGCAAATAACCTGATACTGCCTGAAGAAACGCAACACGAAACATATAAAAATCAGGTTTCTGCTGCTGTTTCAGCCATAAAATCGAACGAGTTTCGTAAAGTGGTGCTTTCTAGAGTAGTGAGAAAATCGTTATCCTCAATACCAGATTGGCATGCCTATTTCGACAAACTTTGTAAAATGTATCCAAGCGCTTTTATTTGCGCCTTCTCATCAACAAAATATGGAAATTGGATTTGTGCAAGCCCGGAATTGTTGCTCAATGCAGTTGATAGACATGCAAAAACAGTTTCTTTAGCCGGAACAATGCCGCATCTAACCAGCGATACTTGGACTCCAAAAGAGATAGAAGAGCAAACCTTAGTTACCGAATATCTCAACAATGAGTTAAAAACTCGAGGTTTCCAAGTGAGTATTCATCCACCAAAACAGATTCAAGCAGGAAAAGTGATGCATTTGCTTTCTGAGGTGGAGATCTTTAGTAATGAAAACATAAATGGACTTAACCTAGCTCAGGTTTTGCATCCAACCCCTGCTGTTTCTGGATTTCCAAAAGCTGATTCCATCCAATTTATAAAGAAAACTGAATTACATAACCGAGATTTATATGCGGGATTTTGGGGAGTAAACAACTCAGAAACCGATTTTAACGCTTATGTAAACCTTCGCTGTATGCAGATTTCTGGAAATGAAATAGCGCTTTACGCAGGTGCAGGCATCACCAGAGATTCCATTCCTGCTGATGAACTTGCAGAAACCGACTTAAAAGTATCCACTCTTTTAGAACCCTTAGTGCATTAATTTTGGCTGAGATGCTACCACATACACAGATTTTAGAATTGGTAAACGCTTGTTTTGCCTACGGAATAAAACATGTGGTAATTTCTCCTGGATCAAGAAGTGCACCGATAACTTTGGCATTTGCCAGACACGGTGGTTTCGAAATTATTGTAGTTGCCGATGAGCGATCTGCTGCTTACAAAGGTTTGGGGATTTCTCAAATTACTGAAAAGCCAGTTGCTTTGGTTTGCACTTCTGGCACTGCGGCAGTAAATTATGCGCCAGCAATTACGGAAGCATTTTATCAGAACATTCCGCTTATTGCGATAACGGCAGATCGTCCTCCAGAGTTGATAGATCAAGCTGATGGACAAGCAATTAGGCAGCTTGGAATTTACGGACAACATCTTGGAATGGAAGTAAATTTGCCAATTCCTGAAAATGAGATAATTCTAAATCATGCGAAAAGACTCATCCACCAAGCACTTTGTTTTGGGATTGAAAACAGCAAACCGGTTCACATCAATGTGCCCCTTCGAGAACCGCTTTACAATCTACCTGAACAGGTAAGGTTTAACAGCACGCCCCTTCATCACCCGAAAAGAAAAAAAGAAATAAGCGACAGCAACTTCGCTAAAATCGAAATTCCGAAAACCAATAAATCGTGCATCATTTTCGGACAGATGGCTAATGAAGCGCACAATCAGGATTTGATCAGATTAATTTCGAATCAAACCAAAGTGCTGATATTTAAAGATCCACTTTGCAATGTAGAATTGCCAAATGCAGTAAATGGAGAAAATTGGGCTTTAATGGCGCAAAATGCCGCTTTCCCAGAATTTGAAATCGTAATAACCATTGGCGAAAGCATCTTAATGAAACCCTTCAAAGTGGCTTTCAAAAAGATGGAAAAATTGCAGCATTTCGCTCTAAGCCAGCAACAATTCCCTGCTGATGTATTCGGAAAATTTGCTGCAAGTATTTCAGAAAACGATTTAGAAAATTGGTTGGGTGCATTACCCGAATCAGTTAGTAATCCATACAAAAATTTCATTTCTTTGGCTGATGCCTATCAGAATGCTGTTGACGAACAATTGAACAAAATGCCTTGGGGCGAGTTGAAAGTAATGCATACACTTTTCGAAAACCTTGATAAACAGCAACTTGTAATTCATTTAGGCAATAGCACCATACCACGTTGGTTGGGTTGGATGCCAAAGCATTATCAATTCGAAGCCTTGTATTGCAACCGTGGCACAAGCGGAATAGATGGCTCAGTTTCTACCGCAGTTGGTTCTGCATTAGCCGATCCAAACCATATGCATGTGCTTATTTGTGGCGATTTAAGTTTTATGTATGATGTAAATGCGCTGCTCGGAAACGTACCTGCCAATTTACGAATTGTGGTGATTAACAATTTTGGGGGTGGCATTTTTAGGTTGTTGAAGGAAGCTGCTGAGCAGCCAGAAAATACGCAATTGTTTGCAACACCTCAGCAAGTTCATCTAGGAAAATTGACCGAAGCCTAC
>DAIRTB010000376.1:0-3019 GCA_036804105.1 Bacteroidota bacterium
CAGCTTTGGTTTTATTACTTGGGCTTTGATTAATTTCTGAAGCGCCAATCATCCAACCTTCATATAATTTCTGCAATATTTCTTTATTCTCTTGGATATATTGCTTCTTGGCAATAAATACGTCTGCAATAATGTGAGAGGCATTTTTTGTACTTTCAAGCACTTTTGCTCCAGGAACTTTTTCAACACAATCCTGATCGTCTGGACTCCAAACAACCGCTGCGTCTACTGAATTAGATTTAAAAGCATCGGCAGCATCAATAGCGCTTGGTACTTCAACTAAAGTTACATCGGTTAGTTTCAAATCTCCTGCATCTAGCAACCAAAGTAAAAATGAATGCGAAGGCGACATTGGCGCAACTGCAATCTTTTTTCCTTTCAAATCGGAAACTGCATTAATGCCACGTCTTACAACTACAGCGTCTCCACCACGGCTCCAATCAGCTTGAAAAACCACTTGAGGATCGTATTGACCCAAGCCTTCCATTTCAGTTGGCAAAGCATCGATGGTTGCCCAAAGCAAATCTATTTTTCCATTTTTGAAGGCTTCACGAGAAGCATCAAAATCGTCTATCACCTCGAAGTTAACCTTGAAACCGTAGTCTTTGAAAAACCTAGATTCTGAATTGGCTTTAAATCCTTCGTTAAAATATTGGCCACCAGCGTAACCGCCCCAGGTAACTACTCCAATGTTTATTACCTCTTTCGAGTCGGTTGTTCCACCTGTGTTGGAAGTAATCGATTCTTTTAATTTTGGATTTTGATTGAGTTTGTATAATCCGAAACCTATTCCGCCAACAACGAGAAGGGTAATAAAAAATTTTGCAAAAGGTGTAAGTCTAGTTTGAGCCATTTTGTTTATTATTAAAAGTTGAATAATTCATTATACTGATTGGAATGAGGCAATTTATTACCTCCGATAGGCGAATCTAGGTCGATGAAGTCTTTGTCGCTTTTAGCTTTATTGATAAGCAGATCCTTCTCGGTTCCCAATAATAAGGAAACTCCTTCTTTCTCCCACTTCTCAAGCAACTCGAGTCCCTCTTCTTCGAAAACGCCATTTTGCAAATCTATGGATTGCATAAAATTGCTAGACATTTCCATGAAGCGCTCCATTTCTCCAATTTTCAAGCTTACATCATCGGCAATAGCTTCTAAAGCCATATCGAACATTTCACGTTTGTCGTTATTGCCAGCAATAATATTCATAGCAGATTTCATAGCTGAATGACTGGCACGAATCGCTTTTCTTTCCTGCTCTTTAACCATTACTTGGTCTTCAATGTCTTCGAGCATTATTTCAGAATTTTCGTACATTTTTACCAAAACCCTATAAAGCAATTCAAGTTTTTTGTAGAGTTCATCAAATCTCATGTTCGACTCCACCAATCTGCCTGCTTTTCTAGATTTTAGAATCATAATGGCTTGCTTATCGTTTTCTTTCGCCTTACTTGCAAGCTTCAGATTGCTATCTATTGTTTTCTGATTTTCAGCCATAATCATTTTCAAACGTTGCATTTGGCCTTTTACAATGCCAAGCTGTTTGCTCATGTTTTTAAGATTATTTTTTAGTTCGTCTATGTAGGTTCTTAGAATTCCGATTGGATCGATTTGAATAAACAACCCTGTAATCTTTCTTACGAACGATTTGTAGAGATAGAAAACCAAGTTTCTAATTTTTGGATCAAGAATTAAATACGTTAGCGCACCAATACCTAAAAGCAAGAACGATAGGTATAAAGTGTTTTCTGCAAGTGTAATTAAGTATGGTAATGCTTTATACAAAAGATAACCACCAGCAGCAACTATTGCAGCAATCCCAAACATGCCTGTTTTGCCTTCAGGTCTCTCCCAAAAACTCTTTGTTGTTAATTTTCCCATTGCCGATTATTTAATGTATTGCTTTAGTTTTTGTGCATCTTGATCTAATTGACTCATTAAAGTATTGAAAGATGATTCAAAATTCAACGTTGTTTCATTTATCCTTTGTTCAGAAGAATGTATGAATTTATTCAGCTCTTCTACTTCGTTTTGATGCTGACGAATTTCTTCCGTAAGTTTCTGAATTTGAGCAGCTTTCTCATTTATTAGCAGATTTATCGCATCTCTTTCCTTATGCTTGCCATCAACATTTACGGAAGACTGATCTTTAGTAGCCTTTTTGAATTTATCTTCCTCGTTCTGAAGCACTTTCTTGTAAAAATCTATGGAACTTAAAAGCTTCTCTAAGGTTACGCCCATAGTAGATGCCGTAGCAAAAGCCGATTGGAATCGTGTTGCCTCGTCCATTGGAAAAGCAGCCAAAGATTTAAGCGCTTGCCTATATTCTAGATAGTCGAAACCATCTTGGTTGTTTTCTTCAATTGCCCCAAAAAGTTTGTCTAATATCTTATTATCTACAATTCCGATCGGTGTTGCTGTGGGCGATGTAACCATGTTGCTTCCCGATTCAGTTTTTTCTGGTTCGGTTTCAACCTTCACCTCTTCGGTTACAAAAAACAACGATTTTAAATTCTTGAGCATCTTTTTATAAAATTAAATTTTTAGTTAATAGTTACTTATCAAGCATCCAAATAAATTTTTAAACGGCTATTTCGATGGCCATTATCGCTAGCGAATATAGAAAAAACGATGTGATTTTAGTTTTTTCAATGCAACTATTTTATTTCGAAAACTTTTTTGATTGGAAACTCTTCTACATCCTGAAAATCTAGAAGTACATCGCTCGATTTTCTGTAGGATTCAAGGGCTAATTGCTCCCACCAAACATTCATGGTGATGCAAACGGCAAAATATCCTCTAACCATTTTATGGATATTGTCTTTTGTGATATAAGGTTTGATGGAATGCATTAGATGCTCCTCATGACCAATTTCAAAGTCTTTATGCCCGTCGATATACAAATCAGTAAGAGTGTCTTTACCTTGAACATCGTCTTTTCCAATCTTTTTGGCATATGCTTTTACAATTTTATCGAGGATATGAAATTCTGCAATTGCCGTTCCTTCAAATGCCAATA
>DAIRTB010000377.1:0-3005 GCA_036804105.1 Bacteroidota bacterium
TTTATTGATGGATTAATTGCTGGAACACAATCATTAGGTTTTAATGCTGTTGGAATTGGAGTTGTTATGACCATCATGATTTTTCTTGCATCCATGCTCATGGGCAGTGGCAATGCAGCTTTTTTTGCTTTTGGGCCATTGGTTCCCAAAATTGCCACGCAATTAGGCATTAGCACCACCACTTTAATATTGCCCATGCAACTTGCCGCTTCAATGGGAAGAACCGTTTCACCCGTTTCTGGGGTGCTTATTGCCACCGCCGAAATAGCAAAAGTGAGCAGCATGGATATTGTAAAACGCAATATTATTCCGCTCTCAACCGCACTCGTTTTCATGTTACTTTATCACTTCTTATAAAATGTTGTACCTTATCAAAAACGCAAACGTTTATGCGCCAGAGCATCTAGGAGTTTTAGATTTGCTTATTGCCAATGGCAAATTTGCAATCATAGATAAAGGTTTAGAATTCTCTAGTTCAGCAGCAAAAACCATAGATGCAGAGGGTAAAATTGTTACCCCTGGGTTTATAGATCAACATATTCACTTAAATGGCGCAGGAGGTAAAGATGGATTTGCATCGATGACTCCAGAGGTGCAAGCCACAGACCTAATACGTTGTGGAACAACTACTTCCGTAGGTTTGCTGGGCACCGATGGAACAGCCAGAAGCATTAAAAGCCTTTTCGGAAAAGTAAGTGCGTTAAGGCAAGAAGGGCTTTCTGCGTATATGTATTCTGGCTATTACGGAATTGATACCGTTACCATTACCGATAGCATTCAAGGCGATATGACTTTTATTGAGCCCGTTCTGGGTTTTAAGATTGCCATTAGCGATATTCGGTCTGATTACCCAACAGCAATTGAACTCGTAAGAAAACTAAGAGAGGTGAGGGTTGGCGGATTGTTAAGCAACAAAAAAGGCATTATGCATGTGCATTTAGGAACGCTCAAAACCCAAATGGATGTGCTTTTCGAGATTGTGGAGCAATACAATTTTCCAATAGAACATATCTCTCCAACACATGTGGGCAGAAATATTTCTTTGTTCGATCAAGCCATTGAGTTTGCTAAAAAGGGGGGAATAATTGACATCACAACAGGCGCTTCAAAATATACCGACCCTTACAAATCTGTAATTTACGCACTCACAAAAGGCGCAAGCATAGACAAACTCACCTTTAGCTCAGATGGTCATGCAGGGCTTTCTAAAATGGATGCTAACGGAAAACAAATCGGGTTTAAGAAGGCGCCGATTGATCAAAATCTGCAAGAAACGGTCAAGTTAATTCAGCAAGGCGGACTCCCAATTTCGGATGCAATTAAACTGGTAACCATAAACCCTGCTACCAACTTAGGGTTGAAAAAAAAGGGAAGAATTGCGGTTGGAGCCGATGCAGATATGTGTTGGTTCGACGAAAAAATGCAACTCAACGATGTGTTTTCTAAGGGTGAAGCCTTGTTGAAGTCTGGAAAAATCTTGTTTCAACCCTCATTTGATTAACGAAACATATGAAGCAACTTACGCTAATCTTCTTCGCAATAACTTGCCTAAGCTGCTTAAAAGCTTTTAGTCAGGAAAACATCAAGCTAAACACCTACACCTTTGGCGATGGACTGCGTCTTTCTGATAGCTCCGGGAACAGAATCAGAATTACAGGTTATGTTCAACCATTTATGGAATCAAAGCAATTATTGAGCGATGAAGATGTGAATGCCGAAAACAGATTTAGAATGCGCCGCTTGCGTTTACGCCTTGAGGGAAGTTCTGCAAACAGTAAGTTCAGCTACCGTTTCCAAGCAGATTTAAGTGGAACAGGAGAAGAATTGGATGGCAACGCAAATTACTTACTCGATGCCTATGTGAGTTACGATATCACCAGAAGAATCTCTGCAACATTTGGACAGCGAGCAACTTACACCGATAACCGAGAGCTTTTTATGAATTCTAATTCGCTTCAATTGGTGGAGAGAAGCAGGTTAACATCGGCATTTGCAACAATACGGGAGTTTGGACTTTTTGTAGATGGAAACTTTAAACTAGGAGGTAGCAACTATCTAAAACCCTATTTCGTATTAACTAATGGCGATGGCCTAAATGTTTTTGGAAGAGATAGAGGGGGTTTAAAAATTGGCGGCAGAGTTGATTATCTTCCTTTCGGATTGTTCAGCAATTTTGGGCAGTTTAATCAGGTTGATATTGTTCGAGAGTTAACCCCCAAATTGGTTTTTGGCACAAATTACAGCTACAATACTGGCGTGAGTAGCCGAAGAGGAAGAGAAAGCGGTGCAATTCTGTATCTCGATAATAACAACGAAGAACTTTTGCCCGATTACATTAAATTCGGTATTGACTTTATGTTCAAATACAAGGGCTTTTCTATGATTGGCGAGTATGTTAACGGAAAGGCGAATGTGCCAAATGGTATCACGCAAAGAGTACGTGTTGATGGCTCAACCACCACAAGTTTCGATGTGAATGGTGTTGAAGACATGCCAAATTATATTAAAGGTAGAATGATGCTGGGCGAAGCATATAACATTCAGCTCGGTTACCTTTTCAAAAATGGAATCTCAGTAGATGGGCGCTATACCTTTTTAAATGCCGATGAACATTCGTTTTTAAACAATGGTACGTTTTACAATCGACCGAATTATTACACTTTGGGCTTAAGTAAATATCTCGGCAGGAATTACGGCGCTAAAATTCAAGGCGATGTGACTTATGTAAAAAATAATGGCGGCATTAACAATAGCTTAGGTCTACCCGTTACGGGCAACGAATTTCTTTCTCGGATGATTGTAACCTTCACATTTTAAGTATGCGCATCCATCTAAAAGTATTCTGGGTGTTGTTGGCCATTTTAACAATGAGTCAGTTTAATCCGCAATCGACTAAAATTACTGATAAGTTTTTTCCAGAAAAAACCGATTTGCCAGAAGTTACGCCAGGTCTTAAAAAGCAAAAAGGCTTTACCAACTACGAAGAGTTGATGGAAGTTTTGAAC
>DAIRTB010000378.1:0-2999 GCA_036804105.1 Bacteroidota bacterium
GGACCGCCGTGAATTATGGCTGGATTTCCTTCCAATGTTTGAACAAGATTTGGTTTAATGGCATCTTTCAACAATGCAGCCATTGCGCCTTCTGCTTGCAAATCTCTAGCGAAAACTGGCTCTCCCCCATAGGTATTTCCGATGTAAATATTGCCGATGAGCGTTTTGAGATCTTCCAAATTTTTGGCTAAACAAAGAATGGCCATCACTTCAGATGCGGCAGTGATGTTGAATCCAGCTTCCCGAATCATTCCGCCATTTTTTCCTCCTAAACCTGAAACGATGTTGCGTAAACTGCGGTCGTTCATATCCATTACCCGTTTCCAAGCTACCGTTCGTGGGTCGATGCCTAAGTTGTTTTCTGGTTTGTTTTGGATGTTGTTATCAATCAAAGCAGCCAATAAATTATTGGCTTTTTCGATGGCAGAAAAATCACCCGTAAAATGCAAATTAATATCCTCCATCGGTAAAACCTGTGCCTTTCCGCCGCCGGTTGCGCCACCTTTCATACCAAAAACGGGTCCTAAAGAAGGTTCTCTTAATACTGCAATTGCCTGTTTTCCAATAGAATTTAATCCATCTGTTAAGCCAATTGAAACGGTTGTTTTTCCTTCTCCAGCTGGAGTTGGGCTGATGGCAGTAACCAAAATTAAATGACCTTTTTGCGGCTTATTTTCAATTAAACTTAAGGGTAATTTCGCTTTATATTTTCCGTAATGTTCCAGTTCTTCAACAGGAATATTTAGTTTGCTTGCAATTTGGTTTATGTGCGAAAGATTGGCTGCTTGAGCAATCTCGATGTCAGATTTAAATTCCATTCCCAAATATCCAACAAAAAAGAAAGGGCACAAAGCAGATACAAAAATTTAGTTTTTAGGATACAAAATTGCCACTCAAATGCTTGTTTTCGTTACTGTTTAAAATATCTGCCAAGCTTTTAATTGGCTAAGTGTATTTTTGCAACTTATTTTCAAGCAATCATGCAAATATTGAACGATCAAGAGGTAAATCGTAGAGCTGCGCTAACAGAGTTGGCAGCAATTGGTATCAATCCGTACCCATCGGAAGAATTTAAAGTAAACGCTTTTAGCGCCCAAATAAAATCGGAGTTCGAGTCTAAACCAGAGCAATTTCAACATGTAAGTTTGGCAGGTAGATTAATGAGCCGCAGAATTATGGGTAAGGCCTCTTTTGCTGAAATTCAAGATGCTCAAGGTAGAATTCAGATCTATGTAAACAGAGATGAAGTTTGTCCAACTGAAGACAAAACACTCTACAATACCTTCTTCAAGAAATTGTTGGATATTGGCGATTTCATTGGCATCGAAGGACATGTTTTCGTAACCCAAGTAGGTGAAATCTCCGTTCACGTTACCAGCTTGAAAATGCTATCAAAAAGCTTAAGACCATTGCCTATAGTAAAAAGAGATGAGCAAGGAAATGTGTACGACGGTTTTACAGATCCAGAGCAGAGATACCGAATGAGGTATGTGGATATGGTGGTAAATCCTGAAGTGCGTGATGTGTTTGTGAAGCGGAGCAAAATGGTAAACACCATGCGAAATTTCTTCAATAATCTCAGCTTTTTAGAAGTAGAAACGCCTATATTACAGCCACTTTATGGTGGAGCAGCCGCTCGTCCGTTTAAGACGCATCATAATACGTTGGATATGACCTTGTATCTTCGAATTGCCAACGAGCTTTATTTAAAGCGCCTAATTGTTGGTGGGTTCGATGGCGTTTACGAGTTTTCGAAAGATTTTAGAAACGAGGGCATGTCTCGTTTTCACAACCCAGAATTTACGCAGGTTGAGTTGTACGTTGCTTACAAAGATTATCTCTGGATGATGGATATGACTGAGCAATTGTTCGAAGATATCGCCATGAATCTACATGGTACTACCGAAGTTCAGGTTGGTGAAAACACCATTTCGTTTAAAGCGCCATTCAAGCGTTTTACTATGTACGAAGCCATTGAGCATTACACTGGAATTGATATTTCTTCTATGGATGAACCTACCATGGCCACAACTGCTAAATCTTTGGGAATCAAGGTAGATAGCAGCATGGGCAGAGCTAAACTAATTGATGAAATCTTTGGTGAAAAAGTTGAAGGAAAACTAATTCAACCAACGTTCATAACAGATTATCCAGTTGAAATGTCGCCATTGGCGAAGAAACACCGTACTGCCGAAGGTATGGTTGAGCGTTTCGAGTTAATCTGTAATGGAAAAGAAGTAGCCAACTCATTCAGCGAGTTGAACGACCCAATCGATCAGCGTGCCCGTTTCGAAGAGCAACTAGAATTAGGCAAACGTGGCGACGATGAAGCCATGGTTTTGGACGAAGATTTCTTAAGAGCCTTAGAATATGGTATGCCGCCTACCGCAGGTATTGGTATCGGCATCGATCGCTTGGCTATGGTGATGACCAACTCAAACTCCATTCAAGATGTGCTGTTTTTTCCGCAAATGAAGCAAGAAAAGAAGATAGACGAGTAGTTTGTTACCTACTTTATGGAAGATTTAAATCTTCCAGAAAGTAGTAAAATGCTTGTTATATAAGATTATTTTGGCAAAAATTTCGAGAATAGAGATAGTTGCTTATAACCAAATTTCAATCCTGTTGATAAAGCATCAACTTTTACAAGCTCAAAGGATAACCTGTTTAGCTAAATGTTTTAAAAAAAACTATCCTTTGGTAGCAAATCTCAATAAATTCTTTGTAAAAAAGTAAGATGAGTTTTGTTACGATTAAATTGTTACGTTTCAAATCGTAACAAAAAAAGTGTAACAAAAAATGTTACGATTAAATTGTTACGTTTCAAATCATAACAAAATAAGTGTAACAATTTTATTGCTAAAATTCAATCTGAAAAATTATCATTCCAACCATTCTGCTGAAAACAAAAGCAAGCCAATTTGATTGGGGAGGGAGTCGAACCTTTACCTTACAAAATGCAAGAACAATAACAGCTCAAGCAGAAAATTCACGTTTTT
>DAIRTB010000379.1:0-95 GCA_036804105.1 Bacteroidota bacterium
GGTTCTTCATTCCGTAAAACATGAACCTTATCTGCGTACGGATTATGCGTTAGCAAACTCTCAAAACTTGCTTTGGTTAAGAAATGGATTTCTGC
>DAIRTB010000379.1:105-2997 GCA_036804105.1 Bacteroidota bacterium
CTTGTTGAAAGAAAACGCTTTAACAGCCAAAGCACTTTTTATTTTTAGTGTTCTGAGGTTGTGGTGTAAGTCGATTACAAGATCAAATCGCTCAGCCTTAAGATTCTTAATCAAATCGTTGTGAGGTTCTTCATTCCGTAAAACATGAACCTTATCTGCGTACGGATTATGCGTTAGCAAACTCTCAAAACTTGCTTTGGTTAAGAAATGGATTTCTGCATCTGGCTTTTGAAGTTTCAGAACCCGCACAACTGGAGTGGTCAAAACAATATCGCCAATAGAACTGAAGCGAATTACCAGAATTTTCAAGGTCTGTTGCGTTTAGCTTTAAACCAGGTTTCAATTTCTGCTAAACTCATAGCATTCAAGGTATTTGCCTTTTCTAGGCCACCTTTTCTGCCAATCATTACGCCATAATCCATATCATGATAACCTTCTTTGCGGTGTGCATCGGGGTTGAGGGCAATCATAACTCCCTTATTTTGAGCGTAATCTATGTATCGCCAATCGATATCTAATCTGTAAGGATTGGAGTTTAGCTCAATGCAAACCCTGTTAGCAGCACAGGCATCAATAATTTTTTCATGATCGATTGGATAACCTTTTCTGGAGAGCAGCAACCTCCCAGTTGGGTGACCCAAAATCTGTGTATAAGGATTTTCGATGGCTTTAATTAAACGTTCCATGGCCTTATCTAAACTCATGTTTAGATTGCTGTGGATGGAGGCAACCACAAAATCGAACTGCGCCAAAATCTCAGTTGGATAATCTAAATCGCCATTCGAAAGGATATCAGATTCAATGCCTTTCAAAATTTTGAAGGGCGCAAGTTTGGCATTTAGCTGATCAATTTCGGCCCATTGCGCCATAACTTTTTCTGTGCGCAAACCATTGGCATAGAAGGCAGTTTGGCTGTGGTCTGCAATGCCGAGGTATTCTAATTTAAGACTTTTGGCATAAACTGCCATTTCTTCTAAGGTATGGAAACCATCAGAATAGGTGCTATGATTGTGCAGCGTGCCTTTTAAATTTTGATTGGTAACAAGTTCAAATGTTTTGCCCGCAATTATTTGGTTAATAACGGCTTGGTTATCACGCAATTCTGGTTCAATAAATGGTAAGCCAATAGCTTTAAAAATATTTTTTTCTTCGGGTGATGTAGTTTCGCTCGTGCCGAAAAGTTGGCTTACAAATTCGTCTGGACCAGTGGTATGTAAAAGCACATTTCCCAAATTGGATGATCTTACGTAGTGTACCGTAATTTCTGATCCTTGTTCTGTGAGGATTGTCTCCTTTTCAGGATAATTAGGGGTGTCTGAGCAAGTTGCTAAGAGTTCTATGGAGTTAATTACCTCGCAATTTCTGCGTAATTCGCCCGTAATTTCAACCTTGATAATAGCTGGTTTTTTGGCGATAATGTTGATGTATTGATGTGCAATTTTCAGTGCATTCGAAATTCTAAGTTTGCCACTTTGAGCTTGCATAAAATCGATTGCAGCCACTATTTTCTCTTGCGTTTTCAATCCGAAACCCGGTAGTTCAACCAATTTGTTTTCGTTGCAAGCGTAATAGAGTTCGCCCAAGGTTTCAATGCCCAATTGTTTCCAAATTACGGCAACTTTCTTTGGGCCAATTCCTTTTAGTTGCAGAATTTCAATTATACCTGCTGGCGTTTGTTTGAGTAAATCGTCTAGCTCGGTAAGAGAATTTTGAATTTTTATTTCTTCAATCTTACTAACTAAACCTCTACCAATTCCATTTATGCGAAAGAGATCGCTCTCTGGCAATTCTAAAATTGGGAGGTTGTATTTTTTAATGGTGTACGCAGCAGTAGCGTACGATTTGGCTTTGAATGCATTTTGATTGTGCAATTCTAAAAGTTGAGCCGTTAGCTCGAATATTGCCGCTACTGCTGCGTTTTCCATAAATTATTTAAAAATGTATGCTTGCTCTAAACGTGCTTGAATTTGATCTCGCTCGCTTAATTGTTTTAAAATGTTTCTTACTTCTTTCTCTTGTGGAGTTTGGGTAAAGTTAAACATTGCAGACATTTCTGTTTGAAAAGCTTTGGTAAATTGCTCGAATGGATCAATTGGCTTCGGATATTCTCTGATGCTGTAATTCTCTAATTTCGCCATTTTAGCAGCCGATTTAATGGCAGTTTCGAAATTTGCTAAGCGATCTACCAATTTCAAATTTAAGGCTTCAGTTCCAGAATAAACCCTTCCTTCTGCGAGCATGGCAACAGTAGCAGAATCAATTTTTCTACCTGTGCTTACCAAACCAAGAAAATCGGTGTAAACCCTATTCACACTGTTTTGGATGAAGGCTTCTTCTTCCATGGTAAGTGGTTTTGCAATAGAACCTAAAGAGCTGTTGCGGTTGATGTTAACATAATCGGTGGTAATACCCAATTTTTCAGACATCAATTTTGCAGCATTCGGAATCAATCCGAAAACTCCAATTGAACCTGTAATGGTGTTGGGTTGAGCAAAAATTGAATCTGCTTTACAGGCAATTAGATATCCGCCAGAAGCAGCTAGATCGCCCATTGAAACGATTAAAGGTTTTTCTTTCTTGGCTAATTCAAGTTCTCTAAGAATTACATCGCTGGCAAGAGCGCTACCACCTGGAGAATTAACACGCAATACAATGGCTTTAACTTTCTCGTTTTCTCTAGCTTTTTTAATTGCTGCTGCAATGCGCTCAGAACCAATTGCTTGATCTGACCCTTTGCCTGATCCAATTTCTCCTACTGCATAAACTATGGCAATTTGGTTGTCTTTATCACCTTCGTCGTTTTTGTCTTCTTTCGATAATGAGTTGGCATATTTTATAAAATCAACTTTCTTAAAGTCTTTTTCTTTCTCAATTTTAACTTGTTCCATCATC
>DAIRTB010000380.1:0-2983 GCA_036804105.1 Bacteroidota bacterium
TAAAAGCATACAGTTCAATTCTAACAAAAAGCGTTTCGCAATATGCGGCATTAGATGAACAAGAAAAAGCAATATCAGCAGAGAAATTTATTACCAACCTTAAACGAACAAAAAGGCGATTAGAATTGAGCAAAAGATTACGTGAAAACGAACAGATAATTGCAGATTCTTACAAAGAAGACTTCTTCAACCCACATTCTTACACCACTATGCAAGTTAAAAAGCACGAAAAGCTTTACGATGCATACTTCGAGAAAATTATGCCTTATTTGATTGAATTAATGAATAATGCTTCAGATTTAGAATCATTCCTTGCTTATGAAAAGAATATTAGAGTTCTACAAGAATTTATGATTACAGAGTTAAGTAAAAACCCTAGAGCTTTAGAACGCAGCTTCAAGAATAGTGATAAAGCTCCAATAATTGTTCAGAAACTAAAAATCGACATAAAAAAATAAATGGATATGTTGAAAATAAAAGATTTTGCAACTATTATCTCGCAGACTTCTGTTTTGAAAACACTTATAATAGTACTCCTAATTTTCTTGGGAGTTTCTGTTTTTGCTCAACCATCAGATTTATCAAAAGAATCAGAAACAAGTCTGAGAG
Source organism: Bacteroidota bacterium (assembly GCA_036804105.1). GTDB lineage: Bacteria > Bacteroidota > Bacteroidia > UBA7662 > DAIRTB01 > DAIRTB01. The sequence continues at coordinate 610 of DAIRTB010000380.1, forward strand.
AAACTGGAAATTGGAACGGACTTTATTTAAAGTTTAGATTTACTGATAAAATATTTTACTATAGCGAGCACCATTACCGTAGAAGAAATAGCCAAGATAATGTGTATGATTTTGTTGGGAGAATGCGACAGTCTTACAATCGTTGGGGAGTTAACATACTATTCAATCCATATTTCGAAGGAATAATTGGCCCAACTTTAGTTTGGAATTTCACTCCAGATCCAAGTAACGAGGCATTAAATAAAGTTGTAATTGAGCCAAGAATATGGTCTCAATGGTTATTTATCACTCCTCAAATGGGAAGGGTTAAAGTTTATCATCAGTTTAGATTTGAGCATAGATGGAAAAAGGATAATAATATTGGAGCTGAATTCGATTACACCAATCGTTACCGGTACAAAGCATATGCATACATAGCGTTAAACAATAAAACTATACAGCCCAAAACTTGGTTTTTAGCTCCAAGTGCAGAAATCTTTATGCAATCAGGAAAAAGTGTTGTTTACAATGCTTTCGAAGATTTCAGAATTTACACGGGAATTGGTTATGTTTTCAACAAACATTATACTTTTTTGGGAGGACATATGTACACAATTGGCCAAACCAATACGGGTTTTCAATACGGAACTAGCCATATAATTCGCCTAAACTTATTTGTAAACTTCGATTTTAGAAAAATTGAAAGAAAAATCCCACAAATTAATTTATTAGATTAGTTATGTACACTAAAATATTCGCTGCTCTTTCTGTTATTGCTACATTCTTTGCCCTATATTTTGGCATAAAAACATCAACTTTTAATAAAAAAATAGTTTTATTGAACGATGAAATATCCACTCAATTAAAGGAGTTAGATTATTTAAAACAACTCAATTTAGGCGATTCTTTGCTTTTAATTGGAAAGTTTGAAGATGCATCTGAGGTGTTTGAAAAAATAGATAGTATTCATCCAGAATTGAAACTTTTTGATAAAAAAATGAAGCATGTAGAGTTTCTTCAAGCAGGTTTAGATAGTTTAGAATATCTTAGAGCAGTGGCAGAAAGAATCTCAAAAGAAAATGAGGCAAAAAATTTATTGTTAGCAAATTCGGCTCAAAAAGACTCTTTGTTAGATCAGTATAACTCAGAGATTTACGATCTCTCTATTGAAGTTTTCGAAGCTAAGAAGGAGTTAGAAGAAAAAGAAAATCAACTTGAAACTACAGCCAAATTCGGAAAGCTAGAATTCACAAATAGCAAAGGAACAAAAGTTATTTATGTTGGAGAGGTAGATAAAAACAAAGCCAATGGAGAAGGTTATGGACTTTTTGAAACAGGTGGAATCTATTCTGGATATTGGAAAGACAATAAAAGAAACGGTGTAGGTAAATACACCTGGAAAGATGGGAGTTCTTATGTAGGAGAATTTGTAAACGATGTTAGGCAAGGAACTGGAACCTACACTTTTACAAGCGGTGAAGTTTACAAGGGAGATTGGCAGAACAACAAACGTTGGGGAAAAGGTACCATGTATCAAAAAGATGGTACGGTTATAATTTCATCAAACTGGGAAAACGACGTAGTTCTTAGAAAGAAAAAGTAAGATTTCGTTTGCAGTAATTCCTCATTGTTTCAAAGCAAATTAAGTTTTGAAACGAAATTCAGAATTCGAATCCTATATTTGAATTCACCTTATCTGAAAAAATGCTGCTTAGAAAACGAATAAACCTGTTTCATGCCATAAAATTCTCTTGGAAGATATTAGTTTTCAGCTTTTTAGCTTCAGGATTAGCTTATCTCTCGAATACGTTTTTAACCCAACACCATTTATTTATTTCTGGAGCCTTAATTGGATTGATGGGTACAGCACTCGCTGTAATTCTTGGTTTTAGAAATAGTGCTGCCTACGAAAGATGGTGGGAAGCGAGAAGAGTTTGGGGTAATATTCTTAATGAAAGCAGAACCTTTACCCGACAGGTAATAACCATTTTAGATGAAGATGATGTATCGCCTGAGTTGTGGAACGAATCCATAAACATTGTGCACAGGCATATTTCATGGTCTAAAGCACTGAAACTACAGCTTAGAGGTATTTCAGATTCTGAAATTTGGGAGAAAGAGGTTTACCAGGGTCTTTCTGAAACCGATATAGTTTTCTTAAAAAACAAAACAAATAAAGCAACCCAAATTATGATGCTTCAAGGCAGAGCAATAAAAAGCATTAATGCCAGCCAAACAATGGATAACTTCAGCTATATCCAAATGGACGATACGCTAACACGACTTACCGATATGCAAGGCGCAAGCGAGCGGATTAAATCAACTCCACTCCCAAAACCCTACGATTATTACACGCTTGCTTTCTTATACCTTTTCGTATTCCTACTGCCATTTG
>DAIRTB010000381.1:0-2983 GCA_036804105.1 Bacteroidota bacterium
TATTACCTACAAAGCCATCGCATACAATTACATCAACTTTATCGTTGAAGAGGTCACGCCCTTCAATATTGCCGAAAAAGTTTATGCTTTCATTATCTCTAAAAAGATTATTTGCGGCAAGTGTGGTAAGATTGCCCTTCTGATCTTCTTCGCCAATGCTTAAAAGACCCACTTTGGGGTTATCAATTCCAAGAATCTCTGTAGCATATATGCTGCCCAAAATAGCAAACTGAACCAAACTATCTGGTCTGCAATCTGCATTTGCACCAACATCGAGAATTATGCCATAACCTCCATGTAATTTTGGAATTAAAGAAGCTATACTTGGCCTAACAACTCCAGGAATTGATTTAATAGACATCATTGCCCCAACCAACATTGCCCCTGTATTTCCAGCACCTGCAAAGGCATTTATTCTGCCTGCTCTTAGAGCTGCAAAGCCTTTGGTTATGCTAGCATCTAATTTTTTTATAGCTTTTGTTGGATGCTCGTTCATAGAAATGGTTTCTGTACAAGCAATTACGCTCAAGTTAGTTGCATCTAAATTTTCTTTGGAGATGTAGTCTTGAATTACAGCTACATCACCAAACAAAGTTAGTTGAGTTTCCGATGAAAGTTCAGGTAAAATCAACTTAACTCCAGCAAGAATTGCTGCAGGAGCGAAGTCGCCACCCATAACATCAATGCCGATATTAACTGGCATATGCCTAGTTAGTAACTGGTTCGCTGTTGTCTATTACAACTTTACCTTTGTAGTACATTCTACCCTCATGCCAGTAAGCTCTGTGCATTTTGTGCACAATACCAGTGGTAGGACATGTGGTTAACGATGGAAGATCTAATCTATCGTGGGTTCTTCTTGTATTTCTACGTTGTTTGGAAATCTTGCTCTTCGGGTGTGCCATGATTCTTTATATGTTTTTAATCGAATTTTATTCTTTTCAAAGCCGCCCATCTTGGGTCTTCTGTAGCTTTTGTATTCTCTTCTTTTGCAAGAAACTGATCTATTTCTGGATCGCAACTATTACCTTCAAAATCTTCACAATTTACTTTTAGCGGTTTTTCTATGGCCACATACTCGTATAAGGTCTGTGCTAAATCAAGGCTCGCAATGCTAAAAGGCAAGTTAATTATGTCTTCGCTATCGCTCTCTTCTGGATTTTCTCTGAAGTTTACCAGCAATTCATGCTCAGCATCAACTATTTTTTTTAATGCCTTTAAACAACGGTCGCAATGCAATTCAACCCATCCACTTAAATTAATAAGCAATTGCATATTGTAAACTGTTTTTTCTAATACAATTCCAACTTTTACCTCGCCACGCTTAATTTCAGAATAGTTAAGACCTTCTAAGAAGGCAGTGTCTATCAAAAAATCAAAACGGTGCTCCCCAACTTTAAGGGCGGCAACTGGAATGATGTACTGATTATCAGCTTTTTGTTGTTTCATTATAAAAAAACGAACCGCAAAGATAATGTTCTCTTTCGTGTTCTAAAAGAAAAAACTATTCTTTTTCTCTTGAACCCTTAACAACCATGGCATTTGCCTCTAATTCTTGCTGGTTTTTTCTGTTATTGAAGATTTCAATAGCCGCATAAACCGCACTTCTAAACGAACCAATGTTGGCTTCTTTTTTTCCGGCGATGTCATACCCAGTTCCATGATCGGGCGAGGTTCTAATTATACTTAAGCCTGCGGTAAAATTCACCCCATCTTCAAAAGCTATGGTTTTGAACGGAATTAATCCCTGATCGTGGTACATAGCCAAAACTGCATCGAACTTTAAAAAACTATTGGTGCCGAAAAAGCCATCAGCTGGGTATGGGCCAAAAGCTAACACGCCTTTTTCTTTCGCCATATTTATGGCTGGCAATATAACTGCCTGATCTTCAGTTCCAATTAAGCCTTCTTCACCTGCATGTGGGTTTAATCCTAACACCGCAATTTTTGGTTTCCTTATGCCGAAATCCTTCATTAAAGAAGTATTCATTAGCGTTAGTTTTTTCATTATGCGATCAATTGACAGCACTTGTGCTACTTCCGAAATCGGAATATGACCAGTTACAATGCCCACTTTTAGTTGATCGCTCACCAAAAACATAAGGTGTTCTTCGGCTCCAAATTCTTTTTGCAGGTATTCTGTATGACCAGGAAATGCGAATTCGTCAGCTTGGATATTGTGTTTGTTAATAGGCGCAGTTACCAAAACATCAATTTTTCCGGCTTTTAAATCGGCAACAGCACTTTGAAGCGAGATTAATGCATATTTTCCACCTTCGGGAGTCGATTGACCTACGTTAAGTACCACTTCTTCATCCCAACAATTCACCAAATTGGCTCTTTGCGGATTTGCCTCATCCGCATTTTTAATAAAATTGAAGCTGAAATCTTGCAGATTCAGCATTTTTCTGAAGTACGATGCTGTTTTGGTATTGCCGTAAACTATTGGTGTACAGAATCTCAACATGCGGTTATCGGCAAATGTGCGCATAATTATTTCCATGCCGATGCCGTTGAGATCGCCAATGCTAACGCCCAAGCGTATTTTACTATCCTTCATTTACTTTGTTTTTGAAGAATTGATACAATAAGCGAACACCAACTCCCGAACCACCTTTTGGTCTATAAGCAGATTGGGCATCTAAGAATGCTGGGCCAGCAATGTCTAGGTGAATCCAAGGTGCGGTAACAAAATGACTTAAAAATTTACCAGCAGTAATACAGCCAGCATATTTCCCGCCGATGTTCTTGATATCTGCAATCGGAGTTTTAATCATGTCGCCATATTCATCCCAAAAAGGAAGTTCTGCCACACGCTCATACGTTTCGAAACCTGCTTTTTTCATTTCATCCATGGTTTCTGGAGCGGCTGTTCCCATTGCTGCGATTCCTAGAAGACCCAAAGTCATAACTGCACTTCCGGTTAAAGTAGCTAAGTCGATTACAAGTTCTGGTTTATATTTCTCTCCGTAGGTAAGCGCAT
>DAIRTB010000382.1:0-2973 GCA_036804105.1 Bacteroidota bacterium
AATGCTCACACTATTTCAAAATATTCTCATGAATCAGAAATTGTCTGAGTATCACACGGGTTACCGCTCTTTTTCTGGTGATGTCTTAAGATCACTTGATTTTACCCACAATTCCGACGATTTTATCTTTGATAACGAGATGATTGCCCAGATTTTTAGCAAAGGCTACGAAATTGGTGAAGTTACCTGCCCAACTAAGTATTTCGACGAGGCATCATCCATAAATTTTAAACGAAGCAGCATCTATGGTTTAGGAGTTTTGAAAGTTTCCATGTTGTATTTCCTTCATAAAGCTGGAATATATAAGTGGAAATTACTTATGTAGTTCCAAATATTCCTCAATTTTTATCATTCTTACTAAAATGTGATTTTATGGGAAGTTTATCTGCTTTTCAATGGTAAAAACCGTTAGATAATTTGCATTTTTGTTGAAACTGTAAATTCCTCGAGAACGCATTGAACTACGAAATCAAGTTAGACCAATTCCAAGGCCCTTTCGACCTGCTCCTCTTTTTTATCGAGAGAGACGAGTTGGATATTTACGATATTCCAATTGCCAACCTCACAGAAGATTTTTTGCATTACCTCAAACAAATGCAACAAATGAATATTGAATTGGCTGGAGAGTTTATTTTGGTTGCGGCCTCTTTAATGCGCATAAAGGTAAAAATGTTGCTTCCAAGAAAAGAACTTGATGCTGCTGGAAATGAAATAGATCCACGCCAAAGTTTGGTTGAACGATTAATTGAATATAAAAAATATAAGGCAACTATTGAAACTCTTCGTGAATTAGAAGAAGAGCGCCAAGCAAAAATGCCTAGAGGAAATCTGAAGCAAGAATACCAAAACTTACTTTTAGAAAACCCAGCACTTGATGGTTTAGCCAACGTTAATTTGTTTCAGTTACTTAAAACGTTCCAAAAAGTTGTGGTGCGTTTTAAGGAAAAACAAGCTCGGCCTACGCATGTGGTGTTAAACTATCCATTTTCAATAGCAGATAAAAAAGTGTTCCTTGAGGAAATGATTGCAAATCGTGGCGAAGTTGAATTTTCTGAAATACTATTAGGTTGTAACAGCAAAATAGAAGCCATCTTTACTTTTTTGGCACTCTTAGAGCTCCTACAGATGCAGGTTTTAGAAATATTTGGATTGAACGAAGAATTCAATTCTTTTACCTTAAAGGTTAAAAATAGAATTTTACATGAGCAATACAGCTGATTTACTGAAGAAATTTAGTCCAAGAAGAATTGTTTTGCCCATTTTAATTGGTCTATCTGTTGCTACTTTTTTGTTACTACGCAATTTCGATAAATCTGCTTTTCAGAATATCCAATTTAGTAAAACAGCCATTTGGGCACTAATCTTAGCTATTTTAATGGTAATAGTTAGAGACATTGCCTATATGTACCGAATCAGATTGCTAACAGACAATCATCTTTCTTGGCGGAAATCGTTTGATGTAATTATGCTATGGGAATTTGCATCGGCCATAACGCCTTCCATAGTTGGTGGAACAGCCTTTGCGCTTTTTATCCTCAATAGAGAAAAAATACCTGCTGGAAAAAGTACCACAATCGTTTTATTAACCGCCTTTTTAGATGAACTCTTTTTCATCATCATGGCACCAATATTTATCATTTTTGTTGGCAAGCAGCAAGTTTTTTTAAAGTTAAGTTCGGCAGTTCAAGAAAGTGTAACCCTAGGAGAAGGCTTGGTAAACTTCTTCCTAATCGGTTACATAATGTTGCTATTGTACACCGTTTTGCTAGCCTACGGCTTATTTATAAACCCAAATGGATTAAAGGTTTTAATAGAAAGAATTTTTTCAATCAAGTTTCTCAAAAAATGGAAAGAAAAAGCCTTCGAAGCAGCTACAGACGTGGTTATTGCCTCTAATGAATTAAAAGACAAGCCATCCATGTTCTGGGTGAAGGCGCTAGGATCAACAATTTTCAGTTGGACAGCTAGGTATTTGGTGGTAAATTTCTTGATTATCGCATTTCCAAATACAGGCTTTACGATAGATTTTTTTCATCATGTGGTAATCTATGCCCGCCAAATTGTTATGTGGGTAATTATGTTAATTCCAATTACCCCAGGCGGATCTGGAATTGCGGAGGTAGTTTTCAATAACTTTTTTAACGAATTTATTGGCGATAAACTTGGGCCATCGCTCGCATTGTTTTGGCGATTAATTAGCTATTACCCCTACCTATTTATTGGTGCATTTATTCTACCGAGATGGATACGCAGAACAGCAAAATAAAACCTGCTTTATACCTTATTCCCAATGTGTTGGCAGAAAATACCATCCACAAGGTTCTGCCTCAATACAACATTGAGGTGGTTTTGCAACTCCGCCATTTTGTGGTTGAAAACGGAAAAGAAGCTCGTAAATTTCTTAAATCTGTAAGCGAGAAATTTCCTTTAAATGAATGCACTTTTGAAGAACTGAATGAGCATTCTGACCTTGGCGATCTAAGAAATCAGATAAAACCACTAGAAAATGGACAAGCTTTAGGACTCATCTCCGATGCTGGTTGCCCAGGAATTGCAGATCCTGGAGCTGAATTGGTACAACTTGCGCATAAAAGAGGTTATGAAGTTATTCCACTTGTTGGACCATCTTCCCTGCTTTTAGCCTTAATGGCTTCGGGCTTCAACGGACAACGTTTCGCCTTTCATGGTTATCTTCCAATAGATAAACCCAAGAGAAGAAAAGCACTTATGGAGCTGGAGAAAGAAAGCGAAAAGCTCAACCAAAGTCAGCTTTTTATTGAAACGCCATACCGAAACGAGGCCCTTTTCAAAGAAATCCTTTCCACTTGCAAATCAGATACTTGGCTTTCTATAAGCTGCGATTTAACCTCCGAAACTGGATTTACCCAAAGCAAAAGCATTGCTAAATGGGGAAACACTAATCCAGATTTCACCAAACGCCCCTGCGTTTTTATAGTTTATCGGAATTCATAA
>DAIRTB010000383.1:0-2962 GCA_036804105.1 Bacteroidota bacterium
ACATCACATCAAAGCAAAAAATCAGGTTTTTTGCTTTTTCTTTTTAGCAGCTGGAAATAGCACGTTATTTAAAATCAATCGATAACCTGGAGAATTTGGAAAAAGAGCTAGATCTGTAGGTGGCTCACCCACTAAATGTTGGTAATCTTCTGGATCATGGCCAGCATAAAAGGTCCAAGTGCCTTTTCCAAGTTCACCATGAATATATCTAGCCTCGTTTCCAGCTTTGTTTTCTCCCATTATTAAAACGTCTGATTTGACTTTCGACTTTACAAATGCGGTGGTTTGCCCCATAAATCCTTTTATAACTTGTTCATGAGATTGACACAACATCGTTGGAACTACATCCCATTTTGCGGAGAACTCAAATAAGGTAAAGAAATCGTTGGCTTCTGTAAATCTTCTAGTTAAGGTTGCATCGATATCAGAATACTCATAAACGTACGGATCTTTAACCAATTTAAAATCTTGAAAGGCTTGGGTTCTGCTAAAATCCAGTTTTTGTTGAGCTTTCGGATCTATCGGATCGCCATCGAACATATGCTCGCAAATATCTACTCCATCTGCTGCCAGCGCAATGTCGTAAGTGTCTGTTGCTGAACACATAGCGAACATAAATCCACCACCTAAAACAAACTCGTTTATTTTTTTAGTAACAGCGCCTTTTAGCTGAGAAACTTTTGCAAAGCCATATTTAGCAGCAACTTGCTCATTCTCTCTAACTTCGGCTCTGTACCAAGCAGCATTTTGATACGCTGCCCAGAATTTTCCATATTGACCGGTAAAATCTTCGTGGTGGAGGTGAAGCCAATCGTAAAGTGGTAGTTTTCCATCTAAAATATCCGAATCGTAAATTTTATCGTAGGGAATTTCTGCATATGTTAGTGCAAGCGTAACGGCATCATCCCAAGGTTGTTTGTTTTTGGGTGTATAAACGGCAATTTTAGGGGATTTTTCTAATTTTACCACATCCATATTTACGGAAGGGTCTGCAATTTCGTTTAGAATGTTGTTGTATCTCGCCTCTGTAATCAGTTCAAAACCAACGCCTCTAATCTTACATTCTGCTTCTAGAAGTGGGTTAGAGGTAGTAGCAAAACTGCCTCCACGGTAATTTAAAAGCCAATCTACTGTTTTATCTTGTTGAAGTAAATAATATGCTATTCCATAGGCTTTTAAATGATTTTTCTGATTTCCATCCATTGGAATTAGAAGAACAGCCGCATTCAGTTTAAAAAAACTAGATACTACAATCAGAAATAAGAGAAGATATTTATTTTTAGGCATTAAAATTAGGATTTCACGAAATTGAATTAATCAAATTTAAGGTATTTAACGAGGCCATTAAAAGAAAATTTCCCAAAAACCTTCAAGATTTTGGGAAATGTTCATAAAATGTGTTAAGCAATTCTGAAATGTTGTAGATTATAGTTTCGAATCAATTGGAATAACCACCATAACAGTATCCCACATCATACTCATGTTACAGCCAGTAGCTGTTTTATCGAACTTAATGGTAAATAATTCTTGTGCAGCTTCTGTTGTAGAAGGTATCACTTCAACCTTAAGAATATCTTTTTTAGCGTCGTAATCGTACTCGCCCCACATTCCCAATTCAGAATTCAGAATAATACTCCAAGTTTTTTCTCCAGGAATTGTAAAAAGGGCATAAGTTCCAGGATTTACAATTTTGCCTCCAATTTTTACTTTTTGGGTGAAGGTAATTTCGGTTGCCTCGTTTGCGCCAGTTCTCCAAACTTTACCAAAAGGAACAATGCCTCCGAAAATTTTACGATCGTTTTTTGATGGTTGTGAATAAACCACTTTAATGTAATTATTGCCTTCTTTGAATTTGGCTATTGCCATTGGACTTTTTCTGGACATGTTTCCATTTTGGGCCATCAAACCAGTAAGTGGAAGTAACCACAAAAGTGCGAGAAAAATATTTTTCATGGCTTTTTAACAGAATTGGGAGCGTTTTAGTTTACCAAAAACAAGGATTTTTCAACTTAGCTTTGCATTTATGCGAGTAGTTGTACAAAGAGTTAAAAGTGCAAGTGTGGTTTCTAATGATTTACTTACTGGTGAAATAAATTTTGGTCTACTGGTTTTAGTTGGATTTACCCATACTGATGGAAGGAAAGAAATTGACTGGATGATTGGAAAGCTTATAAACCTTCGTATTTTTTCGGATGATGAAGGGAAAATGAATCGTTCAGTTCAAGATATTAACGGTGATATTCTGCTTGTAAGTCAGTTTACTTTATATGGCGATGCACGCAAAGGAAACCGACCGAGTTTTATGGATGCGGCAAAACCTGATTTTGCTGAAACACTCTATAACGACTTCAAGTCTGGCTTGAGCATAGCATCCGGAAAAAAAATTCCCTCCGGCATTTTCGCTGCCGATATGCAAGTAAGCTTGGTTAACGATGGACCCGTTACCTTGATAATCGATTCCCCATCATCCTAAAAAAGAAAAACCCCTTTCCGACAATTTTAGCCAAAAAGAGGTTTTGTAAGCTGTTGGAAATTAGCTCATCATTTTTTGGTAATGATGATAGAAGTATGGTATGGTTTCAATTCCTTTGAAGAAGTTGAATACTCCGAAATGCTCATTTGGTGAGTGTATGGCATCTGAATCTAAGCCGAAGCCCATCATTACCGTTTTTGAACCCAAGATTTTCTCGAACATGGAAACGATTGGAATGGAACCTCCTGAACGAACTGGTAATGGTTGAACTCCAAAAGTAGTTGCGTATGCTTTGCTTGCGGCTTTGTAAGCCACTGAATCTATTGGAGTTACAGCTGGAAAACCACCATGATGCGGTTTTACTTTTACCTGAATTCCAGCTGGAGCAATGCTATTGAAATGATCTTCGAAGAGTTTGGTAATCTTATCCGGATGTTGATTCGGAACCAAACGCATAGAAATTTTTGCATAAGCTTTCGATGGAATTAC
>DAIRTB010000384.1:0-2956 GCA_036804105.1 Bacteroidota bacterium
CATAAAAGTTGATGGCAGAACTTAAAAGCAAATCTGTTTTGGTATCCTGACTAACTTTCTTTAAATCTTGAAGCGGACTAAACATTGCATCAAGCGCTTCAACTCTTAATGCAGCATTGCTTTCATTAAGTAATCCAACAAAATACTCTTTTGTAAATTCGGGAATAAATTTGTCGTTAGCATAGTGGTGGTGAATTCCATTCGAAAACCACATTCTCTTGGAATAGGTAACGAATCGATCCCAATTTTCTCCAGATTTTTGGCCTTTGTAATTTTCGAAAATGCTTTCAATTGCTTTTCTAATTTCGAGGTTGTAGCGATAATTCTGATCCCACATAATATCTCTACCTGCTAAGCCAGCTTGGGTAAGGTAGTAAACCAACTTTTTCTGGTTCAAGGTTAAAGAATCGAACCCAGGGATTTGATAACGAATAATTTTAATGTCTGCAAAACTTTCTGGCGACCAAACAAAGCTTTCAGTTGTTTTTGAATCCTCTTTTGTTTCGCTTTTTTCTGTTTGGGTGCAAGATATCATCGACATCAATCCACCCAGAAGTAAAAGGTATTTCATAGGGTAAAGAAACTAATTTTAGGTTGATTGACCAAATTATCACTTATTCATGGGACAAATAAATGCTTTCGGGAGCTTTATGTAAGGTTTCATGTAAAATGTGCAAAACTTTTTTACAAATTATTTCTACAGGAAGGTTACCTTTTTTAATTTTAAACATCAATTAGCGCAAATTAATTGATAAAAGGAAATTTTAATTGGTAAAACGTTTTAAGTTAGGGCTAAACATCCATATAACGATTTTAAAATATAAAAGGTGGAGCGCAGAAACCACTTAAATAAACGCACCTTTCTGTTTAGGTTTTGAAAACAGAGGCCGTATCGAAAAGCCTTATGAGTAGAAAAAATAAACAAAAATCCCTAAAAATGGAAAATCAACACAAAAGGTATCTAGTAACCTATACAGACGGTAGCGTAAGCGCTGAAACTGCTGTAAAAATCTTAGGAGTAGCAAAATCAAAATGCAAAGACGGTGTAGCTTTTATGGAAACGGATAGCATCCCATCTGAAAACGACGTACTGCATTTCGAGAACATGGGCGTATCGTCTATTGAATTAACACAAGAAGAAGCAGAAAAAATTGCCAATAAAGATGGTGTTTTAGCTGTGGAAGAAGACACTGAAATGCATATACTTGGCGGAGATGTAAACGATGAAGATCAATACAACGAATTATTTAGCCATTCTGATGAAACTCCAGAAGAATTTGCTGATGAAAATGCAAACTATCTAAATGGTTACAACAGGGCCCTTTTAGAAGTTTTTGCCTCTGTTTTAGAAGCCAATTCTAAAAAACATGGAAATGGCTCAGACGCAGCTTTCGATCCAATCACACCAAGATTTCCAATCCAACCAATTAAAAGAATTTACCCAATCGAGCCAATCAAACGCATCAAGGCGCCAACTGCTTGGGGAAGAGGCATTACTGGAACTGGTGTTAAGGTTGCAATTTTAGATACAGGCATTGCATCGCACCCAGATTTAACCATTTCTGGTGGCGTTTCTTTTATTCCTGGCTCTACTAGCTACAACGATTTACATAGCCATGGTACACATTGCGCTGGTATTGTTGCCGCCAAAAATAACATGGTAGGCGTAGTGGGTGTTGCCCCAGCAGCAAAATTGTATGCTGTAAAAGTTTTGGGAGATAACGGCAGCGGACAGATCAGCTGGATTATTGCTGGTATGGAATGGTGCATCAGAAACGGAATTAAAGTTGCCAGCATGAGTTTGGGCGGAACAAGCGCTCCTTTTGTAGCTTATGCCAATGCGGTAAAACGTTGCCAAGACAATGGTGTAGTAGTTGTAATTGCTTCAGGAAATTCTTACGGAAGTGCTTTCCCTTGGGTATGTGCTCCAGCCAATTCGGTAATCCCAGGTCAAGCGAATGCTAGTCCGATGGCCGTTGGTTCTGTAAACAGCCAAAGCGTTATAGCCGGTTCATCTTCTAGAGGTGCAAGATCTAATCCTTGGAACCATGTTTCTTGCGTTGCGCCAGGTGTTTCCATCAACTCTACAGTTTTAGGCAATGCTTACGGTTTGAAAAGTGGCACCAGTATGGCCTGTCCGCATGTTGCAGGATTAGCTGCTTTAATTATACAGCGCTACCCAGGCATTTCAGCTGCCAATGTAATTAGAAGAATCGCCACTACTTGTTCAAATTTAGGACCAGCTGGTTACGATACCACTTTTGGTTACGGCTTAATTAACTGCGATTTAGCTACCAGATAGGCAATAAAATAAAGATATAGGCGAGTTTGCTTTTACTGGTAAAATTGTCTATATCTTTGTTTAAAATTTATTAAAAATGAGCAAGATACATCCTGATTTAAAAGCTGAAATAGAAGCTAATGCTGGCGAATCGTTTGAAGTTTTAATTACTTTAAACGAGGGTACAACAGCAAAATCTATTAAATTGGAAGGTGCTAAAACCCTGATGGATAACATTTTACACGCCAAAATAGACGAGAAAGAAATTAAGCGTCTGGCGAAATTTAAAAATGTTATTGCCATAGAAAAAGACTCAGAAATGGGGATAATGTAGTAAGAAAAGCTACTTTAATTTTTAACAAAACCATGTGGTCTAAAGCGCATGTTTTTTTTTGTTGTCTAATCTAGGGTTCAAGCAGAGCCGCAAAGGTTATACGCCGAGGGCGCAAAAGAGTAAACCAATTTAAAATAATATTCTTGCTTCTCTGCGTTCTTAGCGTTTTTTTCTTTGCGGGCTTTGCGTGAAATAAATGAGTTCACGCCGAGGTCGCAAAGGGTATACGCAGAGGGCGCAAAAGAGTAAACCAATTTAAAAAACTCACCATGTTGCTAAATTCCGGCTCTGCGTTCTTAGCGTTTTTTTCTTTGCGGGCTTTGCGTGAAATAAATGAGTTC
>DAIRTB010000385.1:0-2956 GCA_036804105.1 Bacteroidota bacterium
CTGGGAGTGCCAAAGCTTGGTTTGCATTTTCATAGAATACCTCGCCTGTGTGGCCGGGTTCTCCCGTAAGGTTTACCATAACTGCTGGGGTAATCATTTCGCTGCTTCCTAAAGGCAGACCCGTTATCGCTCTAATATGCTGTTCAAATTGTGAGGTGTAAGCTGCTTCAATGGTAAAGTGTCCGCTATTGTGTACTCTTGGCGCAGATTCGTTAACTAGGATTTCTCCATTTTTAGTAAGGAACATTTCAACAGCCAACAAGCCGACAAAGTCTAGCTCCTCGGCAACTTTTCGGGCAATTAGCGTTGCTTCGATCTGAATTTCCTCGCTAACTCTTGCTGGGCATAGAACGGTTTCTACCATGTTTGCTGTTGGATGAAATTCCATCTCTACTAAAGGATAGGTTCTAATGTCGCCAGCTACATTTCTAGCAACCATTACCGCTAATTCCATTTCGAAGTCTACAAGTGCTTCTGCTAAACATGGCACATTTGGTAAGTTATCCAACATTTCGGCATCTTTAATTACCGAAACACCTCTTCCATCGTAGCCCCCAGTAGCCGATTTCCAGACAAAAGGTACCTGAATAAATTGAGCAGATACGGCATCTTTCAACTCCAGAACATCGTTAAAAACAGAAAAAGGAGCGGTTGGAATATTGGAATTTTGGTAGAAAGATTTTTGAACCGTTTTGTTTTGGAGCAGGCGAATATGTTCTGGCTTCGGATAAACTTGAATACCTTCTAAAGCCAACTGATCTAATGCATCCACATTTACATTTTCTATCTCTATGGTGAGCACATCTACTTTTCTGCCGAAATTGAGAACGGTTTCGTAGTCGGTTAACTTTCCAACTTCGAAAGAATTACAACCAAATCGAGCAGGTGCATTTTTGTCAGGATCTAACATTAAAGTGGCGATGTCTAACCTTTGCGTTACGCCAAGCAACATTTTACCCAGTTGGCCTGCGCCTAAAATGCCCAGCTTAAAATCTGAGGAAAAGCAATTATGCATCTTTTTTATTTTCTTTTGGTGATGATTTTGCTTCAGTTGATGCTTTATCTTCTGCACTTTTTTGCATTTCCTTTTCTGTTAACTGCAATTGCATATCCTGTAATTTCATTTGCATTTCGCTTTGGGGAAGCGGTGTTTCTAAATAAAGTGATGAAGATGGGAAGGCAAAAGAACTTCCATTAGCTTCTACAATTTCGTAAATCTTGTAGTTTACCTCTTCCATAACTGAGGTATAGAAATCGTAATCGGCTGTATTTACAAGATAAGTTACCAAAATATTTAAAGAAGAATCTCCATATTCAAAAAAGCGGACCAACGGACTATCGTTAGTTTCAGGGTGATTTAACAAGAACTCTCTAATTTCAGCAACAATTTTTTTCAAAGTTGCCGGTTTAGTTGAATAAACCACTCCAATTAAGAAACGAGCTCTTCGATGGGTACTTTCTGTAATATTTGTAAGTGGGTTGGTTACCAAGTCTTTGTTTGGAACCGTAACATAACTTTTATCTAAAGTTCTAATTCGAGTAGATCTGAAACCTACTTTCTCAACGGTTCCAACAATTCCTTTGTGATCAATTAAATCGCCAACCATAAAAGGTTTATCGGTAAACACTGTAAAAGAGCCGAATAGATTACCCAAAGTATCTTGTGCAGCTAAGGCAATTGCCAAACCGCCAAGGCCTAAACCACCAAGAATAGCCGTAATGTTGAAGTTGAAAACAATGCCTAAAATGAAGAGGAAACCAAAAAGAGTAACCAAAACTTTTACCACATCTTTAATAAAGGGAACGAGCTGATCGTCGAATTTAGATTCTGTGAGTGCTGCCTTGTCCGACTGAATAAAACTGAAGAAATCGGTTAGTCTATAAAGAATCACCATAAATCTCCAAATGAGCAGGAGATAAAGGGTATGATTTACTATTAGGTCTAAATTGATAACCTCTTCTTCTACAATAACAAATTTAAGTGGGATGTTAAGAAACTGAATTGCAAAATAGACACCTGCAGTAAAAACCAATCCTTGAATTGCAGGAACTACCAATCTGATAAGCTCTACGTAAAAGCCTTTAGAATCTTTACCGAAAGTTTTAAATAGTGCTGATGTTAGCAGCTTAGAACTGAATCTTCTGAAAACATACGTCAAGCAAATTATTGCAATAGCAATTAGTATTTGCCTTATGGTATTTCCCAAAAAAACTTGATTTAAAATTTGCATATTAAACTAGTTTATGTAATGCAATCTCAAACGCTTTACTTGTTATTTGTGTTTTTAGTTTTTGGCCTTTGTAAACATCGTGAAGAGCGTTTTCAATGGTTTTAGAAACATCTTCGAAAATGGCTGCATCACTCAAATCAGCGTTTTCCTTCATTAAATAGGCAAAAACTCGAGCCATGCCACAGTTGGCAATGAAATCTGGAAGCAAGGCAACCTTTTCGTCTAAATATCTACTTATCGGGCCAAAGAAAATCTCTTTATCAGCAAATGGAACGTTAGCACCACATGAAATGGTTTCTAATCCGTTTTTAATTAATCTTTCCATTTGGTCTTGAGTTACCAATCTAGATGCAGCAGCTGGAATAAAGATTTCTGCGTTTAGATCCCAAACCTGAGCATTTACTTCATCGAAGCTTAGCAAAGCAGGTGCGTATAGTTGATTACCATTTTTCTCAATAAACAAGGTTTTTACTTCTTCGAAACTCAATCCATCTTGGTTTATAATGCCTCCAACTCGGTCTATAATGGCTACAATACTTGCGCCAAATTTAGCTAAGTAATAAGCTGCTGCGGCTGCAACATTACCCCAGCCTTGAATTACCACTCTTTTTCCTTCTAAAGTTGTTTCAATTGTTTTGTAATGATGATAAACTGCCATTGCAACTCCGTAA
Organism: Bacteroidota bacterium; assembly: GCA_036804105.1. Taxonomy (GTDB): domain Bacteria; phylum Bacteroidota; class Bacteroidia; order UBA7662; family DAIRTB01; genus DAIRTB01. Next base: position 2,903 of record DAIRTB010000385.1, read on the forward strand.
CCAGTTATCATATCGGCAACCTTAAATCTACAGTCGGCAATTGGAACATAATTC